>NZ_JAJSPA010000049.1:0-22861 GCF_021282295.1 Halomonas sp. G15
CGGGCGGCGGGGAGGCGCTCGCCGTGGCGGCGATCTATCCCGACTACGGCAACCCTCGCGGCGAGGTGCTGATGGCCGCTACCGAGCTGGGCAGGCGCTTCTCGGCACCGCCGGACTCCATCGGCATCGTGCTGGCCCCGGGGGCCGACGGCGAGGCCCTGGGCGCGGCGCTGGGCAGCGAATTCGCTCTGGGCCGCGATGCCCTGCGTGACCAGGGCGAGGTCAAGCGCATCGCCACCGGCATCTTCGAGCGCACCTTCACCATCACCCGGGCGCTCAACGCCCTGACCCTGGCGGTGGCGGCGCTGGCGCTGCTGGCCAGCCTACTGGCCCAGGCCCGTGAGCGCCGCCGCCGGCTGGCACCGATGTGGGCCCTGGGGGTACCGAGGGGCCAGCTGCTGGGCGTCCAGCTGGCCCAGCTGGGCGGAGCGGCGCTGGCGGTGGGCCTGGTCGCCGTGCCGCTGGGCATCGCCATCACCTGGGGCCTGGTGGCGGTGATCAACGTGGCGGCCTTCGGCTGGCGGCTGCCGCTGCACCTCTTCCCGGGGGAGATCGCGCTGACCCTGGGAACGGCCGTGGCGGTGGCGCTTGCCGCCGCGGCACTGCCGGCGTTGCGCCTGTGGCGCACTCCGCCCCGGGCGTTGCTGGCCGAGGAGACAGGATGATGCCACGAGTGATCAAGCATGCCGCCCCGTGGCGGGCCCTGTTGCCGGCCGCCCTGCTGGGCACCTTTGTAGCCCTCGCCGGCTGCGACGAGACCCCGCCCGAGCGCTCGGGTGCCGGCTTCGCCGGGCTCGGTGAGAGCACCGCCGGCTTTGTGCAGGCCGGCCCGGACACCACGCTGAGCTTCCCCGAGGATCACGGCGCCCACCCCGACTACCGCATCGAGTGGTGGTACCTCACCGCCAACCTGGAGGATGAGCAGGGCGAGCCGCTGGGGCTGCAGTGGACCCTCTTCCGCCAGGCGCTCTTGTCATCGGAAACGACGCCGCCGGAGGAGCGCCCCGAGCCCACGCCCTGGGCCGCCGATCAGCTGTGGATGGCACATATGGCGGTCTCCAGGGGCGCACAGCACGGCGTGGCGGAACGCTTCGCCCGCAGCCACTCGGCGGCCCCTTCCCAACAGACGGATGGCCAGGCCGGTGCGGTGGCTTCCCCCTTCCGCGCCTGGCTCGACGACTGGGTACTGAAAAGCGAGGTAACGGAGCCCGGCGCCGACACCTTCGAGCGGCTCACCCTTACCGCCTTCGAGGGGGAGGGCGATGGCGATGGAGAGGGAAAGGCGCGCCTCGGCTACCAACTCACGCTCACCGCCGAGGGGCCGCTGGTCCTGCATGGCCGTGACGGCTTCAGCCAGAAGGCCGCCGACGGCCAGGGCTCGCACTACTACAGCCAGCCCTTCTGGCGCATCGAGGGCGAGGTCACCCTGGCCGGCGAGACCCACACGGTCAGCGGCCGTGGCTGGCTCGACCGGGAGTGGAGCAGTCAGCTGCTGAGCCCCGACCAGGCGGGCTGGGACTGGTTCTCGCTGCACCTGGACGACGGCCGCAGGCTGATGGCCTTCCGCCTGCGCGGCGGTGGCGACAACGGCGGCGACTACCGCTCCGGCAGCTGGATCGCGTCGGACGGCACCACCCGCCCGCTGGCCTCGCAGGAGCTGGCGATGACCCCGCTGGCCACCTCTCCCGTGGCCGGGCGCGAGGTGCCCACCCGCTGGCGACTGGAAGTGCCCGGGGAGAATCTCGACCTGATCGTCGAGGCGCCCCACGCCGAGCGCTGGATGGACACCACGGTGCCCTACTGGGAGGGCGAGGTGGTGGCCCGCGACCATGATGGCGGCGAACGGCTGGGGGTCGGCTACCTGGAGATGACCGGCTACTGAGCCGCTTGCCGGCCGAGGGAAACAGGATTATCGCTGCTTGAGCGACAATGTTTCTCTCCAGGGCCCGATTATCTCCTCCCGGGACGCTGGTAGAGTAATCGGCATCACTGATCGACACCCGACGGAGACGGCGAGCAGGCCCCTCGGGGCGGCGCCCATCCACCGAAGGAGAGCCAAGATGCTTCCCAGCCTGTTCATTTCCCATGGTTCACCGATGCTGGCCCTGACCAAGACCCCGGCCCACGCCTTCCTGCGTCAACTGGGCCAGGACTACCGCCCCCGTGCCGTGGTGGTGGTGTCGGCCCACTGGGCCAGCCGCCAACTGCTGGTCAGTACCAGCGAGCGCCCCGAGACCATCCACGACTTCGGCGGCTTCCCCCGCGAGCTCTTCGAGGTGCAGTACCCGGCCCCCGGCGAGCCCGAACTGGCCAGGCGCCTGGCCCGGGAGCTCAACGCCGTACCCACCGAACGCGGCCTGGATCACGGCGCCTGGGTGCCACTGTCGCTGATGTTCCCCACCGCCGAGGTGCCGGTGGTCTCGCTGTCGCTGCCGATGCAGTGGTCCAACGCAGAGCTGCTGGCCCTGGGCGAGAGGCTCCAGGCACTACGCGAGGAGGATATCCTGGTGATCGGCTCCGGCAGCCTGACCCACAACCTCTACGAGATGCTGCCGCTGGACGCCGAGATGCCGCCCTGGGTCGGCGAGTTCGCCGACTGGATCGAGGGGCGCCTGGTGGCGGACGACCGCGAGGCGCTGCTGGCCTGGGAGCAGGGCCCCAAGGCCCGCGAGAACCATCCCACGCCGGAGCACTTCCAGCCGCTGCTGGTGGCACTGGGTGCCGGCGGGCCGGGCAGGCGCCTGCACCACAGCGTGGAGCACGGCGTGCTGGCCATGGACGTCTACGCCTTCGATTGACGCCGCCGACACTCCCCTGAAAGCACGAGGCCGCCCCGTTGCCGGGGCGGCCTCGTCTCGTTGCGTGCCAATGTCGCGGAATCAGGCGTCGGGAATGTCCAGCGCCTGCTGCACCACCCGCCAGGCCGGCTCGCCGTCGCGGGTGGTGACACCGTCGAGGAAGTCCTGCACCTTGCCGGGGTTGGCACGGATCCAGTCCAGCGCCACCGCATCAGGCTCGCGCTCCTCGTAGCTGAAGCCACGGATCATGGCGCTCTGGTCATCGGCGGTGAAGCTGAGCTGGTCGAGCAGCTTGGTGGCATTGGGGCTAGCCTCGGCGAAATCGCTGGTCACCAGGGTTCGCACGTCGCTGCGCCCGCCGTCCGGCCCCCACATGTCCTGGGTATCGGTCAGGTACTTGACGTCGTACTCGATGTTCATCCAGTGCGGCGTCCAGCCGGCGAAGACGATCCACTCGTCGCGATTGATGGCCGCGTCCACGGCGCTGAGCATGCCCGGCGTGGAGGTCTCCGACAGGTCCCAGTCGCCCAAACCGTAGGTGTCGTTCTCGACCGCCTCGTTGAGGGTGTCGCTCATGCCCGAGCCTACCTCGATGGAGTAGATGGTGCGCTCCAGCTTCTCGGCGAATTCCTCGCGGTCGAGGTCCTCGGCGGAGGTCACGCCGGCCTCATGGACATAGGTGGGCACCGCGAAGCCCAGGCGAGCGCCGTCGACGTTGTTGCCCAGGTCGACCAGCACGTCCTTCTCCATGGTGGTCTCGTACATGCCCTGCTGGCCCGGCAGCCAGGCGGCAAGGAAGGCGTCCAGCTCGCCCTGGGTGAGGGCCTCGTAGGTGATGGTGGAACCGAGCTCCTCCTGGCTCACCTCGTAGCCCAGCGTCTCGAGCAGCTGGGCAGCCAGGGCGGTCTTGACGGTAACCCCGGGCCAGGCGGGCACGGAGAAGCGCACCTGGGCCGGCTCCTCGGCGAGGACCACGCTGCTCCAGGTCAGAGGGGCAGCCAGCAGGGCGCCGGCCAGCGCCAGGGTAAGGGGACGACGGGACAGGTTCATCGGGTCTCCTTGGCAGGTCATGCCATGCATGGATTCGAGCATGACCTTATCGCCCGTCGGAGAGGATGGCAAAAACGCCGCCCGCAGGCGGCACCTGGCCAGTGGCGTGTCCTCAGTCGCCCATGGCGGCGAGGCGGTCGGCCTGGACCACCTCGATCCAGTAGCCGTCGGCGTCCTTCACGAACACCACGTCCTTCATCTTGCCCTGATCGGCGCGCTTGACGAACTCGACGTCGTTGGCGTCGAACCACGCCTCGGCGGCGTCGAGATCGGGCACGCTGAAGCAGATATGGCCGAAGCCCTGGGGCTCGGCATTGCCGTCGTGATAGGCGAAGTCGGTCTGCTCCTCGGTGCCCCAGTTGTGG
Organism: Halomonas sp. G15; assembly: GCF_021282295.1. NCBI lineage: Bacteria > Pseudomonadati > Pseudomonadota > Gammaproteobacteria > Oceanospirillales > Halomonadaceae > Halomonas > Halomonas sp. G15. The sequence continues at coordinate 4,214 of NZ_JAJSPA010000049.1, forward strand.
GTCAGTTCCAGCAGGCCCTTCTGGCTGAAGGTCCAGACGGTGCGCTGGCCGGCGTCCTCCGGTACGTCATCGCCCTGCTCCAGCCGGGCCAGGAAGTAGAGCGAGAACTGCATCTCCTCGAAGTCGAGGCGGCGCACCACCGACATGCCGAATACCCGCGAGTAGAACGCCAGCGCCTTCTCGGGGTCCTTGACGCGCAGCATGGTGTGGTTGAGGCGGAAGCCCTGGGACTCGGCGGTGGGGGCCTCTACGCCGGGATGCTGCTCACCCTGGAAGCTCATGGTGACTCCTTGTGATGCGTGGATGTACGCTCGGATATGGGGATGATGGTGGCACTTTTCCAGGCGCTTCCCGCGGCCTTTCCCCCATGGCTTCCCCACCAGTGGCGGCCAGCGCTAATGTAGGGGGATATCCACTGCAAGGAGCGATTCGCATGCCAGTTCGTGATCTCTGGCGGGTGTGGCTGCTGATGGTCGCCCTCACCCTGCTCGCCGGCTGTGCCGGCAAGGAGCTGGCGGTGGAGGACCCGCCACCCCACGAGGGCCTAACCATCGACCGCGTGCTGATCCTGGCCGCGGCCGAGCGCGCCCTGGGCACGCCCTACCGCTTCGGTGGCAACACGCCCTCGGGCGTCGACTGCTCGGGGCTGGTGCAACTGGCCTATCAGGCCGCCGGTATCCCCGTGCCGCGCACCGCCGATGACCAGTTCCGGGCCCTGCCGGAAGTGGATCGCGCCCGCCCCGGCGACCTGCTGTTCTTCGATACCAGCGGGGGTGGCAAGGCCAGCCACGTGGGCATCTACCGCGGCGACGGCCAGATGATCCACGCCCCCGGCCGTGGCCGCCGGGTAGAGACCTCGCCGGTGGAGATCGCCTACTGGCAGGAGCGCTTCCTGGGCGCCGCCGCCCCGGCCCCCTGACGCCCGAGGTGGCGCACAGCATTCCGGGCCAGGGCTTAAGCCTGCGTTAAGTTGTCGGGACCAGAGTATCGGTGACACGTCATGGAGACGACCCGATGCCTGAACCGAGACGCCTGCCCTGCCTGCCGGCCGCGACCACCCCCTCGCCGCTGCAGTGGCGCGAGGCGCGCCACTGGACCCGGCGCCGCCGCCTGGAGCACCTGATCCGTCGCCGCTTCGCCGAGGAACATGGCGCCGCCATCACCCAACTGCTGCCGCGCCTCTTCGGCCTGTGGCAGGGCGAGCGGGCCGAGGCCGCGGTGGGGGTGCGCTCGGCGGCGAGTGGCCCGCTGTTCCAGGAACGCTACCTGGACGTTTGCGCCGAGCGCCTGCTGGCCGAGCGCTTCGCCCGCCCCGTGGCCCGCCACCAGGTCGCCGAGATCGGCAACCTGGCCAGCCGCCGTCCCGGCCTGCAGCGCCCACTCTTTCTGAATCTGGTGGACCAGCTCGGCCGCGAGGGCATCGGCTGGCTGCTGTTCACCGCCACCCCTGAGGTGGCCAACGGCATTCGTCGCCTGGGCCTTACCCTGGAGCCGGTGATGGTCGCCGACCCGGCACGCCTCGGCGCCGAGCAGGCCAGTTGGGGCCGCTACTATGAGCGCCGCCCCTGGGTCATGGCCGGCGACCTGCGCCGCGCCCATCGTGAACTGGGAGAACGCGGCCTGCTGCCCTCGAGCCTGCCCCGTCCGGCGGAGGTGGCCCATGCGCACCTCGCCTGAGGCCTTCCTCGCACGGCTGAGCCGCCACGCCGAGGAGCGCCCGACCCGTATCGCGCTGGAGGAGGGGCAGCGGCGGGTCTCCTTCGCCGAACTGTCGGGCGAGATCGAGGCACGCCGGCAGCGGCTGGCCGACGCCGGCGCCACGCGGGTCGCCCTGGCCCTGGACAACGGCATCGACTGGACACTGTGGGACCTGGCGCTGCTGCAGGATGGCCGCGTGGCGGTGCCGGTGCCCGCCTTCTTCAGCGCTGCCCAGCGCCACCACCTGGTGGAGGCTGCCGGGCTCGACGCCTGGATCGGCCCCGGCGGCGAGGCCCATGGCTTCGCCGCTACGCGGGACCCCGCCATCGCCACCCGACGCGTCGCCTCGCCACCGGAGCTGCATGCCGGCACCACCCGCATCACCTTCACCTCCGGCACCAGCGGCACTCCCAAGGGAGTCTGCCTGGATGCCGCCGCCCCGCTGGCCGTGGCCGAGAGTATCGCCGCGGTAGTCGAACCACTGGGCATCGAGCGGCACCTGGCGATGCTGCCGCTGGCCACCCTGCTGGAGAACATCGGCGGCCTCTATGTGCCGCTGTGGCTCGGCGCCACCGTCTGCCTGCCCGGGGTCGCCGAGCTGGGCTGGAGCGGCGCCAGCGGCTTCGACCCGCAACGAGCGCTGGCCACCCTCGACGCCTGCCGGCCCCACAGCCTGATCCTGGTGCCCCAGCTGCTGCAGGCGCTGGTGGCGGCACGCCCGAACGCCCCAGAGAGCCTGCGCTTCGCGGCGGTGGGTGGCGCCAGGGTCGCCGATACCCTGCTGGCGCGTGCCCGGCACGGCGGCTGGCCGGTCTTCGAGGGCTACGGCCTCTCGGAATGCGCCTCCGTGGTCTGCCTCAACCGTCCCGGCGAGTCCGCCCGAGGCGTGGGCCGGCCGCTGCCCCATGCCAAGGTGCGGCTGGCCGACGACGGCGAGGTGCAGGTCCAGGGGGCCAACATGCTCGGCTATCTCGGTGAGCCGACGTCCACCTCGGCCTGGCACGCCACCGGTGACCTGGGTCACTGGGAGGGCGACGCCCTGGTGCTGGAGGGACGACGTCGCGAGGTCTTCATCACCGCCTACGGCCGCAACGTCGACCCCCAGTGGGTGGAGGGCGAGCTCTGCGCCCGCCCCGCCATTGCCCAGGCCCTGGTGCACGGCGAGGCGCTGCCCGCCAACCGCGCGCTGCTGGTGCCTGCCTCGGCGGAGGTCGACGACACCCAGCTTGCCGCCGCGGTGGCCGAGGCCAACGCCGGGCTGCCCGACTACGCCCGGGTCCACGAATGGCGCCGCAGCGCCCCCTTCACCCCCCACAACCACCAGCTGACGGCCAACGGCCGCCTGCGCCGCGACGCCATCCTCGCCGCCCATGGCGGCTGGCTGTGTGCCGCACCCACTCGACCCGAGCCGCACCTTTCACAGGCGCCACAAGGAGTGACCCCATGACCCCCTACCAGCAACTGCAGCACGCCACCCGTGAAGAGCGCGACTGGCTGCTCTCCACTCCGCTGCTGACCCGCGCCCTGGCCGGCCGGGTGAGCCGTGACGAATACCTCGCCTTCCTCGGCCAGGCCTACCACCACGTGCGCTTCACGGTGCCGCTGATGATGGCCTGTGGCGCCCGCCTGCCGGAGCGTCTTGAGTGGCTGCGTGGCGCCCTGGTGGAGTACATCGAGGAGGAGCACGGCCACGAGCAGTGGATCCTCGACGACATCCGCGCCGCCGGTGGCGATGCCGCGGCGGCCGCCGCCCGCCCGGCGGACCCCGCTACCCGTCTGATGGTGGCTGCCGTGCGCGACGAGATCGAGCATGGCCACCCGGTGGGCTTCTTCGGCATGGTCCAGGTGCTGGAGGGCACCAGCACGGCGCTGGCCACCCAGGCTGCCGAACGGTTGCAGGCGAGCCTCGACCTGCCCGACGACGCGGTACGCTATCTGACCTCCCACGGCAGCCTGGATATCGGCCACCTGGCCTTCTTCGAGGGGCTGGTGAACCGCCTGGAGGCCGATGACCTGGCGGCGGTGATCGACACTGCCAAGCTGGTCTACCGCCTCTACGGCGCCATGTTCCGCGGCGTCGAGACGCGCTGTGCCGGCGGCAATGCCACCCGGGAGCTCTCCGATGCGCTGGTCTGACCGCCTCGCCCGACGCCCACGGCTGCCGGAGGGGGGCTGGCCCGCCCAGCGGGTGCTGATCACCGGGGCCAGCGGCGGCATCGGCCAGGCGCTGGTGGACGAGCTGGCCGCCGCCGGGTCGCAACTGCTGATCACCGGCCGCCGCGCCGAGGCCCTCGCGGCCACCGCGGACCGCCACCCCGACCGGGTCACCGCGCTGCCCGCCGACCTGACCCGCGCCGAGGAGCGCCAGCAGCTGGTGGCCACGGCTCGACAAGCCGGCTGCAACATGCTGATCAATGCCGCCGGTGTGAACCGGGTGGCGCTGTTCACCGAGGGCTCCGATGCCGAGATCGAGCGCCTCATTGCCCTCAACCTCACCGCCACCCTGCAGCTGACCCGCGCCCTGCTGCCCCAGCTGATGACGGCGCGCCAGGGCTGGGTGGTCACCCTGGGCTCAACCTTCGGCACCCTGGGCTACCCCGGTCAGGTCGGCTACTGCGCCACCAAGTTCGCCCTGCGCGGCTTCAGCCAGGCCCTGCGCCGGGAGCTCGCCGACACCCGGGTGCGGGTGTTGCATGTCTCGCCCCGGGCCACCCGCACCGCCATGAATGCCCCCGAGGTGGAGGCCATGAACGCGGCCCTGGGCAACGCCATGGACAGCCCCGCCCGGGTCGCCCAGGCGGTGCGCCATGCCGTGGAGCGCGGCCGCCAGGAGGCCCAGCTGGGCGGGCCGGAGCGGCTCTTCGTGCGCCTCAACGCCCTGCTGCCGGGTGTGGTCGACCACACCCTGGCGCGCCAGCTTCCCGTCATCCGCCGCTTTATCGGCACTTCGGAGACCACGCCATGAACGCTCGACGACCCTCTCGCTTCCCCCGGCTGCGCCTTGCCGCCACGCTGCTTGTCGCCGGCCTCGGCGGCCTCTCCGCCATCACTACCCTGGCCGCGGGCGATGGCGGTGGTTCCGATCCGAGTGTGGCTGCACTGCAGTCCCGCTGGGCCGAGATCCGCTACGAAATGCCCGAAAGCCAGCAGGCCAAGGCCCTCGAAGAGCTGGGCAAGGAGGCCGAACGCCAGCTGGCCGAGCATCCCGACTCCGCCGAGCTGCTGATCTGGTCCGGCATCGTGCGCTCCAGCCAAGCCGGCGCCGAGGGCGGGCTGGGGGCGCTGGGCCTGGTCAAGCAGGCGCGCGGCTATCTGGAGGCCGCCCTGGCGCAGGACCCGCTGGCGCTGAACGGCTCCGCATACACCAGCCTGGGGGCCCTCTACTACCAGGTACCGGGCTGGCCGATCGGCTTCGGCGACGACGACAAAGCCGAGTGGCACCTCAAGCGGGCGCTCACCATCAACCCCGACGGACTCGACAGCCTCTACTTCTGGGGCGACTATCTGCACCAGCAGGGTCGCGACGGCGAGGCTCGCCAGGCCCTGGAGAAGGCCCTGCAGGCGCCGCCGCGGCCCGGCCGCGAACTCGCCGACGCCGGTCGCCGCGAGGAAATCCGCCACCTGCTGTCGCAACTGGAGAAATGACCCAACGATGCGCATCCTGCTGGTCGAGGATGACCCGAGCCTGGCCTCGGGCATTCGCCTGGCCCTCAAGCCAGAGCACTACACCGTGGACCATCTCGCCGATGGCGCCGTGGCACTCACCGCCCTGCAGGGCAGCGAACCCTTCGACGCGGTGATCCTCGACCTGGGCCTGCCCGGGCTCGACGGCATGCGGGTGCTGGAGGCCGTGCGGCGCGGCGGCAACCGGATCCCGGTGCTGGTGCTGACCGCCCGGGACGCCGTCGACGACCGCATCAAAGGCCTCGACGCCGGCGCCGACGACTACCTGGTCAAACCCTTCGAGGTCGCCGAGCTCAAGGCACGCCTGCGTGCCCTGCTGCGCCGCAGCCAGGGCCAGGCCAGCCCGCTGCTGGAGTGTCGCGGCATCCGCCTCGATCCCGCCAGCCGGCAAGTGTGCTATGGCGGCGAGGTGATCCCGCTCTCGCGCCGCGAGTTCACCCTGCTTCAGGAGTTCATGGGCCACCCCGGGCGTGTCTTCACCCGCGACACCCTGACCCGGCTGGTCTACGGGTGGGAGGAGGACGTGGAGAGCAACGCCATCGAGGTGCATGTCCACCACCTCCGTCGCAAGCTCTTCCCCGGCCTGATCCGCACCGTGCGCGGCATCGGCTATGTGCTGGACCGCGCGCCGCAGGAGGCCGAGGCGTGACCTCCATTCGTCGCCGAACCCTGGGACTTGTGCTGCTGGTGTTCGGGGTCAGCATGCTGGCCATCGGCCTGGTCAGCTATCGTTATGCTGCCCACGAGATCGAGGAGCTCTACGACGCCAGCCTGGCCCAGAACGCCCGCCTGCTGGAGGGCCTGATCCAGGCGCCGCTGCCGGACGACCAGCGCGAGGCGCTGCTGGCGAGCCTGGAGAGCGCAGTGGCGCGCGCCGAGCAGTCTGACAAGGAGCTCCCCGGTCACCGCTACGAGAGCAAGCTGGCCTTCCAGCTGTGGGAGGAAGACAGGCTGTTGCTGCGCTCGGCCAGTGCCCCGCCCGAGCCCTTCACCGAGGCGCCACCCGGCTATGCCAGCAGCCGGGTGGCCGGCCACGACTGGCGGGTCTATGTCCTCGACCTGCCCGAGCCGTCGCGGCGGGTGATGGTCGCCGAGCGCGACGACGTGCGCGGCGAGCTGACTCGCGCCGTGGCCCTACGCACCCTGCTGCCGGACCTGGTCGGCCTGCCGCTGCTGGCACTGCTGCTGTGGTGGGCCGCCGGCTGGGGATTGCGGCCGCTGTCGCGGCTGGCCGCGGCGATCCGCCAGCGCGATCCCCACAACCTGCAGCCGCTGGTGATGCGCCCCCTGCCCCGGGAGCTGGACACCATCGTCGGCGCCCTCAACCGGCTGCTGGAGCGCATCCGCGGGCTGCGGGTGCGCGAGAAGCGCTTTATCGCCGACGCCGCCCATGAGCTGCGCACCCCCCTGGCGGTGCTCGACCTGCACGCCCAGAACGCCCTGGCCACCGAGGACCCCGGCGACCGTCGCGAGGCGCTGGAGGAGCTGCGCCGCGGCGTGGCTCGCGCCACCCGGCTGGTCACCCAGCTGCTGACGCTGGCGCGCCTGGAGCCCGAGGAGGAGGAGCAGGAGTCGAGCGCCCGGATCGCCGGTGACCTGCTGGTCGAGGTTCGCGAGGCCCTGGCCGAGCTCTCGCCGCTGGCGGTGGAGCGCGGCCAGGCGCTGGACCTCACCGCGAACGAGGAGAGTGACTGGCGGTTGGCTACCGAACCCGGTGCCATCGCCACCCTGGTACAGAACCTGGTCGGCAACGCCCTGCGCTACACCCCGGACGGCGGCCGGGTAACGGTGAGCCTGGCCGCCGAGGCGACCCGACTGACGCTGCGAGTGGATGATCAGGGCCCGGGGATTCCCGCCGCGGAGCGCGAGCGCGTTACCGAGCGTTTCCATCGCGCCGGCCCCGGAGCCGGCGCCGGCCTGGGGCTCTCCATCGTCGAGCGCCTGCTGGCCCGCCATGGCGGTACGCTCCGCCTGGAGGAGGCCCCCGGCGGCGGTCTGCGCGCCGTGGCGACGCTTCCGCGGGCCGCCTGAGCCTTTGCGCTGGTGCCTCTGAAATAAGGCTTCGTTAAGACGAGCCCGTCAGCATGGCTGGGTTACCTTCCTGGACTCAGCCAATGCCTGAAACCAATAACTCGCGGATAGATAGTCTCCTGCGGTTCCGCTCCCGACTGCCAGCGGTTTCTCCCCAGGCCCTGACCCTGCTGGTGTGCCTTGGCTTCACGCTCTTCTACAACCGACGCTTCTGGTCGGCGGTAATCGAGGCCGAGCCGCCCACGGGGCTTGGCGACTGGGGCCTGCTGGTCGCCTACGGCGTGGTGGTGACCGGATTGCACCTGGTGGTCTTCCTGCCGCTGGCCGGCCGCGTGACCGTCAAACCGCTGCTGACTGCCCTGGTGATGGTCGCCGCCTCGGTCAGCTACTTCACAGGCCAATACGGCACCTACTTCGATACCCACATGATCGATAACGTGCTGCAGACGGATACCCGAGAGGCAGGCGAGCTGCTTACCCCGGGCCTGGTGCTTTACCTGCTGCTGTTCGGCCTGCTGCCGTTGTCCCTGGTATGGGGCTGGCCGCTGCGCCGGCGCAGCTGGCAGCACGGCCTGGGGGCCGGTGCACTGTGGTGGCTGGGTAGTGTCGTCGTGCTCGTCGGGGCACTGCTGCTCTCCTTCCAGAGCCTCTCCTCGCTGATGCGCAACCATCATGAGCTTCGCTATCTGGTGACACCGGGCAATGCCATCGTCTCCACCGGCCAGGTGATGGCGGCGCCCCCACCGCTGCCCGAGGAGCGCCTGCCCATCGGCGAGGATGCACGACGCCTGCCAAGCGCCGACGGCGCTCCGCGTCTGCTGGTGCTGGTGGTCGGAGAAACCGTGCGCGCCGCCAACTGGGGGCTGTCCGGATACCCGCGGCAGACTACCCCGCGGCTGGCCGAACGTGAGGTCGTCAACTTCAGCGAGGTGGCCACCTGCGGTACCAGCACCGCCGTCTCGCTGCCCTGCATGTTTTCCCCGCAGGGGCGAAGCGACTACGACGAACGCTTCACCCGCAGCCATGAGACGCTGCTGGACGTGGTGCAGCGCGCCGGCTATCGCGTGGTATGGATCGACAATCAGTCGGGCTGCAAGGGAATCTGCGATGGCGTCGAGGCAGCCTCACCGTCGCCGTCGACCTATCCGGCCCTGTGCGACGAAGACGAATGCCTCGACGGTGTGCTGGTGGAGGAGCTGAAACGGCGGGTCGCCTCGCTCGATCGCGACACCCTGATCGTGCTGCATATGCTGGGCAATCATGGCCCCAGCTACTTCCAGCGCTACCCCGACGCCTTCCGGGCCTTCACGCCCACCTGCGACACGGCGGACCTGGCCCAGTGTTCCCGCGAGGCGATCGTCAACAGCTACGACAACGCCATCCTCTATACCGACAACGTACTGGACGGGATCATCGGCGTGCTGGAGGAGAGTCAATCCCTGGCCACGGCCATGCTGTACGTCTCCGACCACGGAGAGTCACTGGGCGAGAAGGGGATCTATCTACACGGCCTGCCCTACGCCATCGCTCCTCGGGAGCAGACCCGCGTGCCCATGGTGTGGTGGGCATCCGATGATTTCCTGGGCAGCCAACGACTGACGAGCGACTGCCTCACTGCCCAGCGTGACGCCTCACTGAGCCATGCCCACCTGTTCCACTCTCTGCTCGGCCTGCTTGGCGTGGAGAGCGAGGTTCGCAAGGACTCCCTGGACCTGACGGCAAACTGCCGCGCCCCGGAGGCACAAGCCCCCGGAGCGCTGATCACGCAGGAGTAGCAGAATATTCAGGCCATGCGCTTCAGGGTGTGATCGCGCAGCCAGAACTGGTGCGCCAGGCTGGCCGCCACGTGACCGCCGATCAGCAGCCACAGCAGGTTGGCCAGCACCTCGTGGGTCTCCTCGGCGGCCTCCTCCAGCCACTCGATCTCGGCACCGGGCGCGATCAGCGGCAGGCCGAAGAACTCCACGCCGTGGCCGCTGCCCAGGGCGACGAGCAGGCCGCTCACAGGGATCACCAGCATCGCCGCGTAGAGCGCCAGGTGTCCCAACCGGGCCGCACACTTCCAGTGCGCATGGGCCTCGAGCCGGCCGTGGTTGACCCGGCGCCACAGCAACCGGAACACCAGCAGCCCCAGCAGCAGCACCCCCACGCTCTTGTGCAGCACCATCGCTTCGCGCTCGCTCATCCCGACGACCTCTGCCAGCCACTCGGTGCCCAGCATCAGGAGCAGCAGCGTGGCCATGCTCCAGTGAAGCGCCCGCGAGACGGCGCCGTAACGTTGTTCGGAATCCAGCCAGTTCATGTCGTCATCCTCCTCGGTCGATGGACGACGACCGTTGTACCGCACCCCGGCTGACGCCAGCCTTAACGCCGCATTCATGCGCCGTTCATCTTCACCCGGTGCCGCTCAACGATAGAAGCGCGACAGCGCCTGCAGCACCTCGCGGGAGACCTCGGGGGCCGGGCGCACCTCCTCAAGCTCGTTCATGCGGTAGTCGTAGGCCTCGAAGGCGCCGGTAGGATGCACGGCGATCTGGTACTCCGGCAACAGGATGCCGTAGCCCATGTAACTACCGGAGAGCAGCCAGTCACGCTCGCCCCCGGGGGCGAGCAGGCTGCGCCCCAAGGTATAGCGCTCGGGGGCGGCCTCGCAGCCGAGCAGTTCCTCCAGCAGCGTCGGGGCGATATCGGCATGCTGGGTGCGCCCCTCGAGCACACCGCCGGGGCGCCCCGGCAGGTGCATCACCAGCGGTACCTGGACCTGCTCCGGGGTGTAGTTGCTGCCGTGTCCCCAGTAGTTCCGCCCATGCTCGTTGAACGACTCGCCGTGGTCCGAGGTGATCACCACGGCGGTATCGTCGAGCCTGCCGCGTCGCTCGAGGTCGTCAAGCACTCGCCCGAGCTGCGCATCCACGTAGCGCGCCGCGGTACGGTAGCGATTCCAGTAGGGCTCGGGGTCGAAGTCGGGACCCAGCGCCATATGGTTGATCTGCTCCCAGTAGGGAGTGAAGCGCGGGGAGTCGGGGGGATGGCTGTAACCATGCACGGCGTCGTAGAAGAGGAAGCCAAAGAAGGGCGCAGCATCGGGCGACTCCACCGAGGCCTCCATCCAGGCCAACCAGTCGTCGGTGATCTTCCGGTCGCGCTCCCAGGGCTCGCCCTGGGCCGGGGTCAGCGAGACGTCCTCCAGGCCGGCGAAGACGTTGCGGTCGAAGGCGGGGCTCACCAGGGTCGCCGAGGAGAGCACCTGGAAACGATAGTCGGCGGCCTCGAGCTTCTCCATCAGCACCGGCGGCGTCTGGCCGCCGGTGAAGGCATCCCAGTAGGTGACCGGCAGGCCGTAGAAGAGGCTGAACACCCCCGCCTTGGTGGAGTTGCCCCCACTGAAGTGCTCGGCGGCCCGGTACCAGCCTGGGCGACCGGCATAGCGACTCAGGTTGGGCATCACCTCGGGGGTCAGCAGGTCGTGGCGCACGCTGTCCAGCACCACCAGCAGCAGGTTGTGGGGCGCAGCCGCCGGCGAGCAGCTCAGCGGCGCCGAGGGATAGGCCAGGTCATGGGCCTTTCCCTGTGCCGCCTCCAGCTCCACCTGGTCGCGCACCGCCTGGGGATCAACCCAGCCCCGCTTGACGAACAGGCGCTTGGCGGTAGCGGGATAGAACAGCGGCACATGGCGGGTCATACCGGTGATGTCGCGGTCGTAGTGGGCGTCGGCCCAGGCGTGCCAGCCGTGCACCCCGAGCAGGGCCAACAGGCCGAGGGCGAGTGCCGGCAGCACCGGCCGCGACAGTGGACGCCGCTTGAGCCATAACCCCAGGCCCCCCTGCAGCGCCAGCATCGCCAGCACACCGCCGATGGCCAGGGCCCAGGCCAGCCAGGAGAAACTGAAGACGTCGCCGCCAGCGTTGACCAGCAGATCGAGGATGAAACCGCTCAGGTGGAAGCGGTACTGGGCGTAGACGAAGGTGTCGAGCAGCAGCACCAGTTGCAACAGGCCGGCCCACAGGGTGGTGACCAGCCACAGCCAGGGCGCCCGAAGCAGCGGGGCCAGCAGCAGCAGCGGCAAGGCCCCAAGCCACACCAGAAGCCCGATATGACCGAGGAACACCAGCAGCAGGTAGCCCCACTGCTCGGCGCCCTCGGGAGCCATGTAGGGGAGATAACGCAGACTGATCAGCCAGGCGAGCAGCAGGTTGGCCAGGGTCCAGGCGCCCAGCCAGCGCCAGCGATGGAGAAGGGATGCAAGCATGTGATGACCACGATCATGAAAGGGCCCGACACCAAGCCGCGATACACGGCCTGTCGGGTGGTGGAAAGGTACCGGGATCGGCGCCGTCACACTCTGGTCATGCCACCTTAAGCAATCCTTAAGGAAGGCGCGCCACAGTCATGGTGCATGCTGATACCGCCGCAACCCGAGGCAACACCATGACCCGGAGTCCGATAATGACACTCGCAGACACCCTCGTCACCGAGAACCGTGCCATCGTGCCGCTGCTGCTCATCGGCCTGGCGTTGCTGGCCCTGGGCGTGCTGGCCGCCGGCTGGGAACCCATCGAACTGCCGCTGGGGCTCGCCGCCCTGGGCACCCTGGCGCTCGTCCTGCTCACCCCCGAGCGCTGGCAAGACGAGGAAGCACGGGACACCGTCAACAGCCTGGTACTGGCCAGCCTGATTACCCTGGCGGGCTTCCATGTGATGGCATGAACCTCGCTGCTCGAGCGCCTCGCCAGAGGCATTGCTCGGCCTTTACAGTCCTCCCCGGGACGTGGATAGTGTGGCTCGACGACAGGGGCGCCGCGGGACTCGCCGTGGCTGAGACGCACCCTTGGAACCTGACCCGGATCATGCCGGCGTAGGGAGTCGTGCAGCCCGCCCCGCCGCCTGCACCTCCCGCGCCCGGGAGGAACGATGACCACCGCCACCCGCGGCCCGATCGACCCCGCCGCCCATCTCGCTCGCCTGCGCGAGCGCGCACCCCTGATTCATAACATCACCAATCTGGTGGCCATGAACCCCATGGCCAACGTGCTGCTGTCCCTGGGCGCCTCGCCGGCCATGGTGCATGCCCGCGAGGAGGCCGCCGAGTTCGCCGCCCTCGCCGATGCCCTGACGGTGAATATCGGCACCCTCTCCCCCCTCTGGGTCGAGGCCATGGAGGAGGCCGCCGAGGCCGCACGGCTGGCGGGCAGGCCCTGGGTGCTGGACCCGGTGGCGGTGGGTGCCACCGCCTACCGCCGCGAGACGGGCAGGCGCCTGCTGGAGCGACGCCCCACGGTGATCCGCGGCAACGCCTCTGAGATCCTGGCCCTGGAGCAACAGGGCAGCGGTGGGCGCGGCGTGGACAGCAGCGATCCCACCGAAGCCGCCGAGCAGGCCGCCGTGGCCCTGGCACGCCGCATTGATGCCGTGGTGGCGGTGACTGGCGAGGTCGACCTCGTCACCGACGGCCAGCGCCTCGCCCGCATCCCGGGCGGCCATGCGCTGATGCCCCGGGTCACCACCCTGGGCTGCGCGCTCACCGGCGTGGTCGCCGCCTTCCTGGTGGGCGCAAAGGACCCCTTCGCGGCCAGCGTGGCGGCACTCGCCTGCTACGGCGAGGCAGGACGCCGCGCCGGTGAGGTCGCCAACGGCCCCGGCAGCTTCGCCGTGGCCTTCCTCGATGCCCTCTACGCCCTCGACCACGACCAGCTTGCCACCCTGCCCACCCTGGAGGTGACCGATGCGCCTTGACCTCTCCCTCTACCTCGTCACCGACCCCGCCCTGTGCGCCGACCACGGCCTGGTGGAGACCGCGGTGGCCGCAGTGCGCGGGGGTGCCACGATGATACAGCTGCGCGACAAGCACGCATCGGACGGCGAGATGATCGACCAGGCGCGACGGCTCAAGGCGGCGCTGGCCGGCAGCGGCGTGCCGTTGATCATCAACGACCGCCTGGCGGTGGCGGTGGAGAGCGGTGCCGACGGCCTGCATATCGGCCAGGATGATGGCGAGGTTACCGAGGCCCGAGCGGCTCTGGGCGAGCAGGCGATACTGGGGCTCTCGGTGCAGACCCTGGCGCAGATGGCACGCATCGACGCCGAGCGCCTCGACTACCTGGGACTCGGCCCGGTATTCGCCACTCCCAGCAAGCATGACCACGCCGAGCCGCTGGGCTTTGCGGGGCTGGCCACCCTGGTGGCGGCGAGCCCCCTGCCCAGCGTGGCCATCGGCGGACTCAAGGTCGAGCACCTGGCGGCGACGCGCCAGGCCGGTGCCGACGGACTGGCGGTGATCTCGGCGATCTGCGGCATGCCGGACCCCGAGGCCGCGGCGCGGGCCTTCTTCTCCCGAGGCTGAACTCATCCCGGGACAGGGCCAGGACGCGCAGCAGCGGCTAGGGATCAGGCGGTAGGGCGCCGCTTGAGTGAGGTGCGCCCCTCGCGGTAGGCGATGGCCAGGCCACTGCCGATGATCAGCACGCTGCCCACGAATACCCAGAGGTCCGGCATCTCGCCCCAGAACCACCAGCCCAGCAGCACCGCCCACAGCATGGCGGTGTAGTCGAAGGGGGCGGCGATGGCCGCCGGGGCGTGGCGGAAGGCCAGGGTGATGAAGGCGGTGGCCCCCACCCCGAATACCCCGGCGCCGAAGAAGCCCAGCCAGTGCCAGGGCTGGGGTGACTGCCACACCCAGGGCAGCAGCAGCCCGGTGATGACGAAGGGCACCACGGTCATGTGGAAGACCATGGCCCAGAGATGCTCGCTGCCGCCCCAGCGGCGCGCGGTGATCAGCATCAGCGCATAGAAGAGCGCCGCCCCCACCAGCACCAGCGACCCCGGATGGAAGGCATCTCCCCCCGGGCGCACCACGATCAGCACGCCGACGAAACCCACCAGCGAGGCGATCAGTACCGGCGCCTCGATGCGCTCCCCCAGCAGCGGTATCGAAAGCAGGGTCACGAACAGCGGCGCCACGAAGGCGATGGCCGTGGCCTCGGCCAGGGGCAGCAGGGTCAGGCCCAGCACGAAGCAGCCCATGGTGCCGGTGTAGATCAGCCCGCGCAGCAGGTGAATCCCGGGGCGCCGGGTACGCAGCTTGCGCAGGCCGCCGGCAAAGTGGGCCAACAGCGCGATCAGCGGCAGCGAGACCAGGGTGCGGAAGAAGATGATCTGCAGCGGCGAGTGCACCTCACCGAGCCACTTCGAGATGGCGTCGCCGATGGCCAGGCAGAGCACGCCCAGGCACATGAAGCCAATCCCCTTGAACGACGACGTCATCGCGACTCCCCTTCCGATCACCCGGTGTGACAAAAGCACCACCCCGCCGACCGAAGGCCGACGGGGTGGTTATCGAGGTCAGGCTAGAAGGTTCGCAGACGAACGGCAAGGCCTAGAGGCTGGCGTTGACCACCATGCAGTCGATGCCATCGCGAGCCAGGCTGCGACAGGCGCGGTAGGCCTGATTCTCGTCGAGGTTGACCAGGCGGGCGCGGAACAGCGGCTGCGGCCCCGGCGCCTCGTGGATGTCCACGCGGGCATTGGTCAGGTCGCTGGCCAGGCGGTCGGCGGCACGGCCGGCCAGGCTGCGGGCGTTGTCGGGATTGCTGAAGGCGCCCACCTGAACGCCCCAGCCTCCCGAGCCGCTGCGACCTACCGGCTCGAGACGCTGGCTGGTGCGGCTGACCGGCTCGTCGGCCTGGGAGATCAGCTCGCGGATCGGGTCGTTGGCCGAGCCCTGGGCGGTCTCGGGCAAGGCTGACGTCGCACGGGGCAGCGGCTCGGGGACTTCCAGGCTGGCCAGCTGGGGTGCTGGTTCTGGCTCCAGGCGCTCCACGACGCGGGGTGCCGGTTCGGGCGCCTGGCGGCTGGCCACCTGCACCGCCGGCCGGGACGCCGGCACCACGGGACGGGAGGCGGGAACCGCTGCGGGCGTCGTCTGTGGCAGATTCATGCGCTCGCCGGAGAAGTCGGCCTGGGCCACCCAGTCGCCGCGCCCGTACAGCGAGGCGCGTACGAAGCCGCGGTCCAGCAGATCTGACATGTGGGCGTCGCGGGAGGCCGCGGTGAAGCCGCCCATTACCACCGACACCAGCCGGCGGCCATTGCGCACCGCCGAGGTGGCCACGTTGAAGCCCGAGGCGCGAATGAAGCCGGTCTTCAGGCCATCGGCGCCGGCGTAGTTGTCGAGCAGGCGGTTATGCCCGGTGATGGTCTTGCCCTTCCAGTTGAAGCTGGTGCGCGAGAAGTAGTGATAGTACTGCGGGAAATCGTGCATCAGCCGCAGCGACAGGGTGGCCATGTCGCGGGCGGTGGTGGTCTGCCCGGCGTCGGGCAGGCCGTTGGCATTGCGGAAGGTGGTGCGCGTCATGCCCAGCTCATGGGCCTTTTCGGTCATCATGCGCGCGAAGTGGGTCTCGCTGCCGCCCAGGGCCTCGGCCACCACCACGGCCACATCGTTGGCCGACTTGATCACCAGCGCCTGGATGGCGGTCTCCACCGGAATCGTCGAGCCGGCCTTCACATAGAGCTTGGAAGCCGGCTTGGAAGCCGCATAGGAGGAGACCGGCAGCGCGTGGCCGAGGCTCAGGCTACGCCCCTCGAGGGCCTCGAACAGCAGGTAGAGGGTCATCATCTTGGTCAACGACGCCGGATAGCGAGTCTCCTCGGCGTTGGCGGCGTGGAGGATCTCGCCACTCTCCACGTCGACGACGATGGCAGCATAACGGGGATTGGCCTGTGCCACCCCGGCCAGCAGCATCGCCAGGCTCACCAGCAGCCCGAACGCCAACAGCCGTGAGCGGCCCATGGCCATGTTCGCGGTCACCATACTCTTGCTCCCTCGAATGTCCCGATATCGCTTTTCTTTAGGCTTCTTAATCCATTATGGCCGGCATGCCGGCGCTGTACAGCGCGAATCGGCAAAAAAACTCGACTTCCACAATCCTCAGCCCGCCAGCCGGGATACCCCCAGCCAGACCAGCCGCAGCGCCAGCAGGGTCAGGGCCCACTTGAACAGCGTATCGAAGCGGTGCTCGGAAAGCCGCCTGAGCAGACGCAGGCCCAGCCAGGTACCGATGAAGCCCGAGGCGACCATGGCCAGCATCAGCCCCAGCCAGTCGCGGAACACGAAGCCAGCCATGCCGAACACGAAGGCCTTGGTCAGGTGCTGGGCGCTCATGCAGGCCGAGAAGGTCGCCACCTTGGCCAGCCGGTCGCTCTGCCCCTGCTTGATGAAGGCCGCCACCATGGGCCCGCTGGCGCCCACCAGGCTGGAGAGCAGGGTGGTCAGGGCGCCGGCCAGGAGTACCCCGACGCGCCCCAGGGCACGCTTGGGCAGTCCCGGCCCCCAGCAGCTGTAGAGCACGAAGGCGGCGATAGACAGCTCCAGCAGCCCGGCGGGCAGGCGCACCAGCAGCCAGGCCGCGGCCAGGGCGCCCAGCACCACCCCGGGAAGGAAGGCCGCGATCACCGTGCGATCGACATGGCGCCAGGTAAGCGCCACCCGTCCGACGTTGGAGCCGGTTTGTACCATGCCATGTTAGAAGGACCTGCTCATTCCATTGATATATGCACGCGCGCCGCCACTTTTTCCTTTGAAAAACAGAATAGTAAGGACTTGATACATAATTACCTAAAATCAGGGACTTAAGCATTTTTTTGGCGCATAATAGATGTATGTCATCCCCAAGCACTCTGGAGAACATTAATGGTGCACGGCGTCAGATGTATCGAAGTAGATTTCAGCGAATCTAAAGTTGAAAGGGTTAAAAGGTTAAGGGTTGTACCTCAATTCTTCAGTGAAGAAGCAACTCTATTAAAAGCTGCCAATCGTTACATGAGAACAAAATCCCGGAGCCTTTCTCCGAAAAGCTTACGTACAGAAGCAGAGCACCTCAAGGAGTTTCTTATTTGGCTATTTTTGAATGAAATTATACTTGATGACATAGACGAAGATTCCTTCGATAACTATATCGAAGCTTTATGCATGTACGAGAAGTCCAATGGGGATGGGCTTAGTTGGAATACAGTAAATGCTCGGACGGCTGGCGCATATCGATTTTTAATCTGGGCTTCTAGCAGCGATTATTGCTCTTATTTAAAACCCGATGATGCTCGCCTAGTGGCCAATAGCGCAAAAGGAATATACAAAAGCCGCAGGCACCTGTCACGCCAAATTAAAGAACCGGTCAAATTTTTACTGATGGATGACGCGCTTAACTTTATAAGTGCTTTGGGAGTCATTTCAGGGCGAAATAGTCCGCAGGTCAAGCATCGAAACGTCTTAGTAGGTGCGCTCATGTTACAGACGGGGATGAGAATCTCGGAGGTGTGCAATTTCCCCCTTTCCGACCTACCAGAAGTGCAAGAGCGTTTAAAGTTAACACCTGCTCGATGCGTGGGAAAAGGTGGCAAGGCTAGAGTGATCCTCATCCCAAATGAACTCTTACTAAAACTATGGGAGTATACCGACATTGACCGAGAAAATATTTGTGAAACAATAAGAAAGTTTTCTCCAGATACTGTTTCACCGAGCTTATTCATCTCCAACAAAGGTTCAAAGCTTACACCCAACTGGATCCAAAAACTATTTAGAAAAGCAGGGCAACACACCGGAATTATCGCCCACCCCCATAGTCTTCGCCACACCTTTGGAACTTACCATTATTTATTGAACAGAGACTTACAAGGCCTTTCCAAATTAATGGGGCATGAAAATGTACAAACCACCCATAAATTCTATGTAGACACAGCGACCAAAGTTTCTTATGCATCCACTTTCTCAGAGTGGAATAGTAGAATAGACGCCCACTTGGGGGAGATTTATGACTAGCGAGAAATATGCATCCGTGGAAGCGTTGCATGCTATGGAAAAGCGCATACAGAGAGATCTGGCTTTTACAGCAACTTGCAAAAACACAAACACTCAAAAATTATTTGATTTCTCTAAAAAGAAGGCTGCCGAAAAAAATCGCGCGATAATGGAGGTTTTCGTTTGGGCTATTTACAAACTTAGAAACAGAACTGGAAATACCACTAAAACATCTTATTATGAAAAGTGCAGCAGTTTTTTTGAATTTTTAGAAACAAACGATATATACGACCCCGAGCTTCTTGATACAGCGGTATAAAGTGGACCCCATCGTCAAGACAGAAAACGTCCCGATTTAAGTTATCGTCTCGGCCTTGGCTGCAGCTGCACAGCGCTGCCCTGTGTCATGGTCCTGAGCGGTGTCACGTTGATGACCAAAGTGA
>NZ_JAJSPA010000004.1:0-140267 GCF_021282295.1 Halomonas sp. G15
CGGGCGCTGGCCGCCGAGCATGGCGTCTGCCCCTACTACCTGGGCCAGGAGATGGCTCGCTGGAGCGACGTGACGGTGGGTGACGTCAACCACTGGTTCGACGACCACGCCCTGCTGCATGGCCTGGCCCGGGAGAACGGCTGGCGGGTCGGTCTGCTGGTGGACGAGGCCCACAACCTGGTGGGCCGAGCGCGCGGCATGTACAGCGTTACCCTGCGCCAGCGCGATCTGGCGCGGCTGCGCCGCGCTGCCCCGGCCGCGCTCAAGGCACCGCTGGGGCGCTTGCAGCGCCACTGGCAGGCGCTGGTGCGCGAGGAGGGGCTGGCGGATGCCGGCGAGCCGGGGCGGCCCGCCTGGCGGCAACTGGAGGAGCTGCCAGGCGGCCTTCTCGGCGTGCTGCAGGGGCTCGCCGGGGCGCTCACCGAGGCGCTGGGCGAGCGCCCGGAGCTTGGCGTCGAGTGGCAGGAGTTGCTGTTCGAGACGCTGGCCTTCACGCGCCTGGCGGAGCGCTTCGGCGACCACACCCTGTGCGAGCTGACCCGCGAAGGACGGGGCAGGGCGCGGCTGGCGCTGCGCAACCTGATCCCGGCGGACTTCCTCGCCCCGCGCTTCGCCGCGGCAAGGAGCGCGGTGCTGTTCTCCGCCACCCTGGGGCCGCCGGACTACCAGCGCGACCTGCTGGGCCTGCCTGCCGACAGCGTCTGGCGCGAGGTGCCATCCCCCTTCGCCGCCGAGCAGCTCGAGCTGCGCATCCGCGCCGACCTCTCCACCCGGCTGCGCGATCGCGATGCCTCGCTTGGTCCCATCGCCGAGGAGATCGCGGCCCAGTACACGCGCCGTCCGGGCCACTACCTGGCCTTCTTCAGCAGCTTTGCCTACCTGGAGGCGGCGTTGACGCGCTTCGGCGCAACGCACCCGGAAATTCCCGTCTGGGCCCAGCACCGCGGCATGGCCGAGGCCGAGCGCGATGCCTTCCTGGCGCGCTTCACGGCGGATGGCCGTGGCATCGGCTTCGCCGTGCTGGGTGGGGCCTTCGCCGAGGGCATCGACCTGCCCGGCGAGCGCCTGGTGGGCGCCTTCATCGCCACCCTGGGGCTGCCGCCGGTGGACCCCTTCAACGAGGTGCTGAGGGAGCGCCTCCAGGCCCGCTTCGGTCGCGGCGACGAGTACGCCTATCGGGTGCCGGGGCTGGTCAAGGTGGTGCAGGCCGCTGGGCGGGTCATACGTGGTCCCGAGGACCGCGGCGTGGTGGTGTTGCTGGACGATCGCTTCGCCCGGCCCGAGGTGCGCCGGCGGCTGCCGGGGTGGTGGGGCGAGCCGGTGATGCCTGGTTGCCGCTGAGAGTGGGGAGGGCAGAGCGAGTCGCCCCAGGTTGTACCCTTGGTCAGGGCTATGCTACCCATAGAGGAGTGGCAATTCGCCCGAGGAAAAGTGACAAGGAGGTACTGGATGGGTATCGAAGTGACCGGCCTGCTGAGCCTGATCTGGCTGATCATCGTGATCTGGGCCATCGTCAAGGTAGCCAAGAGTTCGGCCAGCGGCCTGGCCAAGCTGATCTGGATCGTCGTTTTGCTGATCTTCCCGCTGGTGGGACTGATCGTCTGGTTCCTGTTCGGCCCCAAGGGATAGCCGAACCTGGGGGAGGGGAGTGCCATCGGGCCGCCTGCGGGCGGCCCGATGTGTCAGGCGTGATGGATCAGGCGTCGAGGGTATTGTCGCGGGGCTCGCCACGGTCGCATTTGACGCACTCGAGGGTGAGGCCCAGGCGTGAGCGTCGCCCCGAATCGCTTGTGACCCACGGGCGCTCCACCCAGGGCGGCTGATGGCGCACATGCTGGTTGTGGCCACAGGCCAGCTCGGCGACCCAGTGCCCCTCCTCGTCGCGGTGGTAGCCGACGATGGGCTGTCGCATGGCGCTAGCGGCGTTCCGGTGGGGCCTTGTAGTGGCCGGGCACCGTGATCCGCTCGCCGTTGGGCAGGGTGCGTACATGGGTGGGGACGTAGATTCGCTTGATGACACTCTTGTCCATGGTGGGTCTCCGGAAGCATGGCCTCGCACCGGCGAGGCCTGACCAGTGTGGGCCGCGTTGGCCGGGACTGGCAATACCTCGACCGGGCTATCCCTCGCGGCCGACCTGCGCCAGTCCTCCTCGCCGCCATGCCTTGCCCATGCCGGTAGCGCAGGCGGATGTCCTGTTTTCAGGTACACTTTAGTGAAAGGCGGCAGGCCCCTTCACGGCAGCCGTCATCCAATGACCCATGGAGTTGACACGAGGATGGACGATAGCCTGCAGCCCCGTGAGCAGGACCACGTACTGATCGTCGAGGATGACGAGCGCCTGGCCGGCCTGACCCGCGACTACCTCGAGGCCAACGGCTTCCGCGTCACCCTGGAGGCTGACGGTGCCCGCGGCGTCGACAGGATCCTCTCCCTGCAGCCGGATCTGGTGATCCTCGACCTGATGCTGCCCGGTGAGGACGGACTGTCCATTTGCCGCCGGGTGCGCAGCGACTACTCCGGGCCGATCCTGATGCTCACCGCGCGCACCGATGACATGGACCAGGTGCTGGGCCTTGAGATGGGTGCCGACGACTATGTAGCCAAGCCGGTGCAGCCGCGGGTGCTGCTGGCGCGCATGCGCGCCCTGCTGCGCCGTTCCGAGGTCGTCGAGGCCAGCGGCGAGACGCGACTCGCCTTCGGCGACCTGGAAATCGACAACGCGACCCGCGAGGCGTGGCTTTCGGGCGAGCGTATCGAACTCACCAGCGCCGAGTTCGACCTGCTCTGGCTGCTGGCCAGCAACGCCGGTAGGGTGCTGACCCGCGAAGAGATCTTCTCCCAGCTGCGCGGCATCAAGTACGACGGCCAGGACCGCTCCATCGACGTGCGCGTCTCGCGCATCCGCCCCAAGGTCGGTGACGACCCCAATCAGCCGCACCGCATCAAGACGGTGCGCAGCAAGGGCTACCTGTTCGTCAGGGATGCCTGAACCATGCGTCGGGTCCTGGCCGACAGCACCTTCCTGCGCGTCTACCTCCTGTTGGCGCTGGCCCTGTTGCTGACCTTCGGGCTCGGTATGTTGGGCGTGGCGCTGGTAGACCAGGTGCGGCGCGAGGCGCATCGCGAGCAGCTGGCCGAGGCGCCGATGCGGCTGCTGGCCGAACGGCTCTCGGCGCTGCCGCCCGCGGCTCATGGCACCTGGCTCGATGCCCAGGCACAGCGCCTGGACATGCGGGCCAGCGTGGGGCTGCTGGAGGAGGCCTCGCTGGGCTACTTCTCCCGGCAGCGCCTGGCCCGTGGCAAGGTGTTGGTGGAACCTCGTGACGACCAGGGCTGGCGGCTGCTGTCGCTGCTGCCAGACAGCAAACGTCTGCTGCGGGTCGAGCTCACCAATCTCAGCGAGCACCAGCTGCGGGGCCTGACCGTGCTGCTCGGTGAGTGGCTAGCTGCGGTGCCGCCTCCTGCGCGTCACGCCAGGCTCGAGCGCATGGCGGGCGGGCACCTGCCGGTCACCCTGGAGGAAGCCCCGCCCAGCGGCCTGGATGACTACCAACTGCGCCGGCTTACCGCCGGTGAGGTGGTCATCCAGCTGCTTCCCGGGCGCTGGTCGGTGGCGATCTACCTCGCGCTTCAGGAGCGCAGTGGCGACGCCAGCTGGCTGGTAATCGGTCCGGTTCAGGCCTTCGAACCGATGCCCGGGTCGTTGCAGCTGTTGCTGGTGCTGATCATGCTGGTCGTGCTGGGGGTGACGATCTATCTGATCGTGCGCGGCGTGGAGGCACGCATGATACGCCTGGAACTGGCGGCATCGCTCATCGCCGCCGGACGGCTCGATACCCGGGTCAAGGTGGAGAGCGCCGACTTCGTCGGCCGCCTGGGCATGGCGCTCAATGGCATGGCCGCCCAGGTGCAGTCGCTGCTGCGTGCCCAGCAGGACATGATCCGCGCCGTCTCTCACGAGTTGCGTACGCCGGTGGCGCGAATCCGTTTTGCCGTGCAGATGGTCGAGGACATGACCGACGAACCGGCGGTGCGCCGGCAGCTCCAGGGGGTCGATGGTGACATCCAGGAACTCGACGGCCTGATCGACGAAATCCTCACCTATGCCCGACTGGGCAGCGATGCCATCAACGGGCGCGAGATGGATGCCGTGCTGGTGGACTGCCGAGCCATGGCGGAGCGGGTGATCGAGGCGTTGAGCCCGCTGCATGAGCGGCTGGCCCTGGAGCTTGCCGAGGGAGCCGAGGTGGAGGTGCTGGCCGAGCCTCGCTACCTGCAGCGTGCCGTGCAGAACCTGGTGGCCAATGCCTGTCGGCATGCCGGTTCCCGGGTGCTGATCCGTGTGCGCCGCGAGCATGCCCTGGTCCGCATCGACGTGGAGGACGATGGCCCCGGTGTGCCACTGGCCGAACGCCAGGCGATCTTCAAGCCCTTCGCGCGGCTGGATGACAGTCGCACGCGAAGTGCCGGGGGCTACGGGCTGGGGCTCTCCATCGTGCACAAGGTGATGAGCTGGCATGGCGGCAGCGTGAGCGTGGACGACAGCGCCGAGCTCGGCGGGGCACGCTTCACCCTGCTGCTGCCGCAGCGCAACGAGCTCGGCTAGCCTCAGGCCGGCTTGATGCCGTCGAGGACCGCGAAGGAGGTCTCCCGGGCGGTGCGCAGGAAATCCTCCATCCACGGCGCGCTGCGGGTCTCCTCGCGAATCGCCGCGAACAGCGTGCTCCACACCCCCTTCTCGCCGAGTGCCACGGCCTTCACGTAGTCGCGCTCCAGGTATTCGGTGAGCGCCCAGTTGGGCAACGCACAGACCCCGCGGCCGCTGGCCACCAGCTGCATCATCATGATGGTCAGCTCGGCGGTACGCACCTCCCTTGGCTGCACCCCCGCCGGGTCGAGGAACTGGGTGAAGACGTCCAGCCGCGAGTGCTCCACCGGGTAGGTGATCAGGGTCTCCTCGGCCAGCGCCTCGGGGGTGACGAAGCCCTTGCCGGCCAGGTGGTGCTGGCGGGCCACCGCCAGCAGTCCCTCATAGCGGAACAGCGGCTCATAGTGCACCCCGGGAAGCGGCTGGGGGTCGGCGGTGATCACCAGGTCGAGCTGTTCCCGGGCCAGCGCCGGCAGCGGGTCGAAGTGGTGTCCGCCGGGAATGTCGATCTCCACCTCCGGCCAGTGGTCACGGAAATGGTCGATGGTGGGCATCAGCCACTGGAAGCAGCTGTGGCACTCGATGGCCATATGCAGCCGCCCCTGCTCGTTGCCGGCCAGCCGTGCCAGGTCGCGCTCGGCCATGCGTACCTGGGGCAGCACCTGCTCGGCCAAGGTCAGTAGCCGCTGGCCGGCCCGGGTGAACTCCACCGGCCGGGTCTTGCGCACGAACAGCGGGCTGCCCAGTCGCTCCTCCAGGTCCTTGATCTGGTGGGAGAGGGCCGACTGGGTCAGGTGGACCCGTTCGGCCGCCTCCACCAGGGAGCCGGCGTCGCGCAGGGCGATCAGGGTGCGGAGGTGTCGCAGCTCGAGCATGAGTGAGTCACTTTCATTTTAAAGATTAAGAAGTTTAGTTTGATTCACATCCCATGGCCAGCCAGAATCCGCCGTATCCTTCATGCAAACAGGTGGAAACATGACCAGGGCTCATATTGCCGGCTATCCCCGCATCGGTGCGGATCGTGAACTCAAGAAAGCCGTGGAGGGCTACTGGCAGGGTGACCTCGACCGCGAGGGACTGGAGGGCGTGGGACGCGAGCTGCGTGCCCGCCACTGGGAGGAGCAGCGCCGGGCGGGCCTCGACCTGGTGACGGTGGGCGACTTCGCCTTCTACGACCAGATGCTCGACCTCTCGGTGACACTGGGCGCCGTGCCGGGGCGCTTCGCCGCCGAGGAGGAGGTGGCTCGTGGCGAGGTCGACCTGGACACCGCCTTCCGCATGGCCCGTGGCCGCGCGCCCAGCGGCGAGCCTGCGGCGGCCTGCGAGATGACCAAGTACTTCGATACCAACTATCACTACCTGGTGCCCGAGCTGCACGCCGACCAGACCTTCCGCCTGGCCAGCTCACGGTTGTTCGACCAGGTGGACGAGGCCCGGGCGCTCGGTCACCCGGTGAAGGTGACCCTGCTCGGCCCCCTGACCTGGCTATGGCTGGGCAAGGAGAAGGGCGAGGTCGCCTTCGACCGCCTGGCGCTGCTCGACGCCCTGGTGCCGGTCTATGCTGAACTGCTGGCCCGCCTGGCCGAGCAGGGCGTGGAGTGGGTCCAGCTCGACGAGCCGGCGCTGGTCCAGGAGCTTCCGCAGGCCTGGCAGCAGGCCTATGAGGCCGCCTACAGCGTGCTCGCCCGGGCCCCGGTCAAGCTGCTGCTGGCCAGCTACTTCGGCGGACTCGGCGATAACCTGAACCTGGCCGTCGGCCTGCCCACCGACGGGCTGCATATCGATGCCGTACGCGACCCTGAGCAACTCGAGAGGGTGCTCGATCGGCTACCCGCCTACAAGGTGCTGTCGGTGGGCGCCATCGATGGCCGCAACGTCTGGCGCGCTGACCTGGCACTGCTGCGTGAACGCCTGGCGTCGGCCCGCATGCGACTGGGCAGGCGGCTGTGGATCGCCCCCTCCTGTTCGCTGCTGCATGTGCCGATGGACCTCGAGCGCGAGGGCGAGCTGGATCCCGAGCTCAAGAGCTGGCTGGCCTTCGCCCGCCAGAAGCTCGACGAGACCGTGACCCTGGCGCGGCTGCTCGATGGCAATGCCAGCGAGATCGACCAGCGGCGCCTGGAGTCGGCCACCGAGGCGCTGCAGGCTCGCCGCGAGTCGCCACGCCTGCATCGCCCCGAGGTGGCCGACCGCCTGGCCGGGGTAGAGCCGACGGATCATGAGCGCCGGAGCCCCTATCCGCGGCGCGCCCTGGCCCAGCGTCGGGCGCTGGACCTGCCGCTGTTCCCCACTACCACCATCGGCTCCTTCCCCCAGACCGATGCCATCCGCGCCGCGCGACGTGCCGCCAAGGCCGGCGAGCTCTCCCGGGAGGCCTACGAGGCGCGCATGGAGGAGGAGATCGCCCAGGCGGTGGCCCGCCAGGAGGCGCTGGGCATCGACATGCCGGTGCACGGCGAGCCGGAGCGCAACGATATGGTGGAGTACTTCGGGGAGCGGCTCGATGGCTACGCCTTCACCCGTTTCGGCTGGGTGCAGAGCTATGGCTCGCGCTGCGTCAAGCCGCCGATCATCGTCGGCGATGTCAGCCGTCCGGGGCCCATCACGGTGCGCTGGAGCGAGTTTGCCCAGTCGCTCACCGACAGGCCCATGAAGGGCATGCTGACCGGGCCGGTGACCCTGCTGCAGTGGGCCTTCGTGCGCGATGACCAGCCCCGCGAGACCACCTGCCGGCAGATCGCCTTGGCCCTGCGCGACGAGGTGCTCGACCTGGAGAGGGCCGGCATCCGCGCCATCCAGATCGACGAGCCGGCGCTGCGCGAGGGGCTGCCGCTGCGCCGCTCCCGATGGCAGGGCTACCTGACCTGGGCGGTGGAGTGCTTCCGGCTGGCCGCCTCGGGCGTCGCCGACGAGACGCAGATCCACACCCATATGTGCTATGCGGAGTTCAACGACATCATCGAGTCCATCGCCGCCCTCGATGCCGATGTCATCACCATCGAGACCTCGCGTTCGGACATGGAGCTGCTCGATGCCTTCCACGACTTCGCCTATCCCAACGAGATCGGACCCGGCGTCTACGATATCCACTCGCCCAACGTCCCCGAGGTGGAGGCCATGGTGGCGCTGATCGAGAAGGCCGCCGAGCGCATCCCAGCCGAGCGACTGTGGGTCAATCCCGACTGCGGCCTCAAGACGCGCCGCTGGGAGGAGGTGGCGCCGGCCCTGGCCAATATGGTGGAGGCCGCGCAGCGGCTGCGGCGACGCTACGGCTGAGTGCTTGGCCCGGCGGTGCGGCAGCCGTGAGCCGTGAATGGAGGTCGGGTGTCGCGGGGGCTGTTATGCTCGACCCATCATGGAACTGCAACCCCCGCAAGGAGATGCCATGCCTCGCCCACTCGTCCCCGCCGTCCTCGGCCTGTCGCTGCTGCTGGGTGGCTGTGCCACCGCTCCCGCGCCGATCACCTCGGGCGATCACGCCCCGCTGCTGCCCTCGGTGTTGTTCTCCGGCGGCGCCGAGGCCTTCACCGCCTGGCGCTGCACCCCGGACCAGGGGCTGGTGACTGCCGACCCTGCCCCCGAAGGTGAGCTGCGACTGTGGTCGACCCATGGTGCCTGGCGCCTGGCGCCAGCCGTGGTGGCCAGCGGTGCGCGCTTCGAGCGTGACGGGATCAGCTTCTGGAACAAGGGCGACGAGGCGGTTGTGGAGACGCCCCGTGGCCGGCTGGAGTGCCGGGCGAGCATGCGGCGCCAGGCACTGACACGCGAGCAGCGTCCCGGTGTGATGTTCCATGCCCGGGGCAACGAGCCGGGTTGGATGGCGAGCCTCGCCCACGACCGGCCCGAGGTGCATCTCAGCCTCGATTACGGCAGCCGCGAGCAGACGTTGCCCTACCGGGTCACCACCATGGACAACGAGGCAGGTCGGGTGATCCTGGCCAGCGGCCGCGGTGACACCCCCTTCGAGCTGCGTATCGAGGCCCGGGCCTGCTTCGATGACATGAGCGGCGAGCCCTTCCCGGCACGGGTCACCCTGAGCGTGGACGGTGAGCAGTATCGCGGCTGCGGCCAGGGCATCGCCCCCTGACCGGGGCTCGGTGCTTTTCACGCGGCCTGGCGATTCGAGCGAATTTTTCGTTTTTGTCGAACGTGGACTGCGGTTTTTTGCGCTTTTCGTTGCAATGGATTCATCTATCATGGCGATCATATTCCTGATTCCCGCTGGAGGAGATCGCCATGACTACCCGAGCACTCGTGATTACCGCGTCCATTCTCGCCGAGAACGGCCAGTCCAAGGGCCTCGCCGAGCACTTCATCGCCCAGGCGGAGGGGCGCGATGACCTCGCGGTGACCCACCGTGATCTGGTGGCCGATGAGCTGCCCCATCTTGGCCTGGCCGAGCTGGGCAGCTGGCAGGTCGCCGCGGAGGAGCGCAGCGCCGAGCAGCGCGAGCTGGCCGCGCGCTCCGACGCCCTGATCGACGAGCTTCGCGACCATGACTTGGTGGTGCTGGCGGTGCCGATGTACAACCTGGGCATCCCCAGCCAGCTCAAGTCCTGGTTCGACCGCGTGATGCGTGCCGGCGAGACCTTCCGCTACACCGAGAACGGTCCCCAGGGCCTGGTCGAGGGCAAGCGTGCGGTGATCCTGGCGGCTCGCGGCGGCCAGTATGCCGGCACCGAGAAGGACACCCAGACCCCGCACCTCAAGCTGATGCTGGGCATGATGGGCATCACCGAGGTGGACACCGTATTCGCCGAGGGGCTCAACATGGGCGAGAACCATCGCGAGTCGGCTCTCAAGGAGGCCCGGCAGGCCATCGAGGGCCTGGTCGAGCGCCTGTAAGGCGACATCAGCCGAAGGGATGCAACGCAGCGGGGCGGCCAGATGGCCGCCCCGCTGCGTTATGCATGGCGAAGATCAGCAGCCGGCAGGTGCCTCCCGCAGCCAGCCTGCGGCCACAAACTCGCTGGTGCACAGCGCAGATTGAGGTGACAGGGCGCGTCCCGCCAGTCGGGACAGCGCCTCCCGGTTCCCCTTCGAGGGGGAGGGAAGCTGTTCAGAGACCGCTACCGGCTGCCAGTCGCCCCCCTCCCGGGTGGCCAGGGTGAAGGCGAAGGGGTGGAAGCCGGGAAAGCCCAGGCGCAGGTCGGTGGCCACCAGGGTCTCGCGCCCTTCGAGCACTCGGGTCTCGTAGCGCAGGAAGGGGCCGGCAAACCAGTCCAGCCGGGCGCCGCGATCGCTCGCCAGTGCCTCGGCCTCCAGCTCGGCACCTCGCCGGAAGGTCTCCACCGACGGCGGTGTGTCTCCGTCCAGTACCCCCATGAGCAGCTCATGATGGTCATCGCCGTCCACCACCGTGACCCGCCACAGCAGGCTGTTGAAGGGCGTGGGCTGGACAAGGCGTGGTGCTGCTTCCAGGCCCCGTTTGGCCAGTTCAGGCTCTAGCCGATGCTCCACCAGTTGCTTGGCACCGAAGGCCAGCATCAGGTAGGTCCCCGCCAGTGCCAGCCCCCGGGCCGGGGCGCGCTGGCCGTTGCCGGTGACCAGGGCGACCCCGATCCCCACCAGCAGCGGCAGCGTGACCAGCGGGTCGATGATGAAGACGATGGGCCAGGCCACGGGCGGCAGCTCCAGTGGCCAGAGGAGTTGGGTGCCATAGGTGGTCAGGGCATCGAGCAGCGGGTGGGTCAGCAGGCAGAGGCCGAAGAAGGTCGCCCAGCGGCCCGGGGAGATGTCCCGGGCCGGGGCGAAGCGCGCCGAGAGCAGCGTCAGTGCCGCGGCAAGCCCCGCCAGCACGAACAGCGAATGGGAGAAGCCGCGATGCTCGGTGACGTTGGCCACGGCATCGCCGTAGTCGATCACCACGTCCAGGTCGGGAAGGGTGCCGAGCACGGCACCGATCAGCACCGCCTTGCGGCCCAGCCGGCGGCCGAGCACGGCACCGCCCACGGCGGCGCCCAGCGCGGCCTGGGTAATCGAATCCATCAGGAGGCGTTCCTCGCTGAGAGTGCCCGACTATGATGCCATGGACGGTGGGTGGGTTCCCTTGTGTCTGACAGCTAGTGTCAACCTCCCCGCAGGCTTGTCGACGGAACAGCCCTGAGCGGTAATTCTGAACATCCTTTACGTATCCGCCCAGCGCGGCCCGGCGGCGAGGATGCGCGCCTGCACCGGACAGTCGTCACGGTGGGCGCCGGGCAGGTAGCCGGTACTCATCAGGAACTCCCCGGTGATCTCCGGTCCGGTGAACTTGAAGGTGCGCTTGAAGAGCCTGACCCAGTCGGCGTGGGGCAGAGAATGGTGATGGTCGAGCCAGCCGCGGAAGCTGCCGTGGGCGTCGCGCAGGGTCTGGAGTACACCGGCGTTGTGGATCACCGCCTCGACCTTCAGACGATTGCGGATGATCCCGGAGTCGGCGAGCAGCCGGGCGCGCTCGGCCTCGCCGTAGGCGGCCACCCGGTCGATATCGAAGCCCTCGAAGGCGTGCTGGAACGCCTCCCGCTTCTTCAGCACGGTGAGCCAGGAGAGCCCCGCCTGGTTGATCTCGAGAGCCAGGCGCTCGAACAGGGAGTCGTCATCGGCCACCGGGAAGCCGTACTCATGGTCGTGGTAGGGGCCGTGAAACGGATGTCCCGGCGCCATGTCACAGTAGTCGCTCATGCTTGGATCTCCCCATTACGCGCCGCTCCCATCGGGTTTACACTGCCCATTCACGCTACACGACTCACGCCACACGACAAGGAGTCCGATATGCAGTACCTGCACACCATGGTGCGCGTCAGTGACCTGGACGCCTCGCTGCACTTCTACTGCGACCTGCTGGGCCTCAGGGAGGTGCGCCGCAAGGAGAACGAGAAGGGGCGCTTCACCCTGGTCTTCCTCGCCGCGCCCGATGACGAGGCGCGCTCCAGCGAACTCCAGGCCCCGGAGCTGGAGCTGACCTGGAACTGGGATCCGGAGGAGTACGGCGGCGGACGCAACTTCGGCCACCTGGCCTACCGGGTGGAGGACATCTACGCCCTGTGCGAGAAGTTGCAGAGCGCTGGCGTGACCATCAATCGCCCGCCCCGTGACGGCCATATGGCCTTCGTCAGGAGCCCCGACGGCATCTCGGTGGAGCTGCTGCAGAAGGGCGAGGCACAGCCGCCCCGCGAACCCTGGGCCTCCATGGAGAACACCGGCACATGGTAACGGCACAACCGATGCGCAAGGCTCGCCCGCTGCTGGTGCTGGCTGCCGCCGCTCTGCTGGCCGCCTGCGGCAGTCGCTCCCCGGCTCCCAGCGAGGACTCTTCCGGCGCCCTGGAGGGGCCGCTGGTGGAGCAGCGCTGGAA
Organism: Halomonas sp. G15; assembly: GCF_021282295.1. Classification (NCBI taxonomy): domain Bacteria; kingdom Pseudomonadati; phylum Pseudomonadota; class Gammaproteobacteria; order Oceanospirillales; family Halomonadaceae; genus Halomonas; species Halomonas sp. G15. Next base: position 11,986 of record NZ_JAJSPA010000004.1, read on the forward strand.
CCTGCTGCTGGTGGGCACCAGCGAGCGGCTCTCGATGCCCGAGCCCCCCTGGTTCGAGATCGACCGCGAGGGTCGCCTGGTGGGCAGCGACGGCTGCAACGAGATGCGTGGCCGGGTACGCCTCGGCGACAGCCAGCGTATCGAGGTCACCGAGCTCGCCACCACGCGGCGTGGCTGCCCCCAGCTGGAGGATGCCGCCCGGGTGACGGCGATGCTGGAGACCGCCTACCGCTACCTGATCGACCACGATCGGCTGGTGTTCTTCGGTCCCGACCAGCGGGTGCTGGGTGGCTGGCGCCAGGCCAACTGAGCCGCGGATAATCGGGCCCCTGAAACGACAGCGCCCCCGCCGATGACTCGGCGGGGGCGCTGTCGTTCGGCCCGGCAGGCCTGCCGCTCAGGGCAGCTCCTCGGCCTCGGGGTCCTCCTTCCTTGCCGGAATCAGGTCCTCGCGGCTGAGTCCCAGCGGCAGCAGCAGGGCGCCCGAGACATAGATGGAGGAGTAGGTACCCACCACCACGCCGAGGATAAGGGCGATGGCGAAGCCCTCGATCATGTCTCCGCCCAGCGCCAGCAGCGCCACCAGCACCAGCAGGGTGGTACCGGAGGTGGCCAGGGTGCGCGACAGGGTCTGGTTGAGCGATTCGTTGAAGATCGCCGGCATGTCGTCGATGCGTGACTTGCGGATATTCTCGCGAATGCGGTCGTAGACCACGATGGTGTCGTTGAGCGAGTAGCCGATCACCGCCAGTACCGCGGCCAGCACAGTGAGGTCGAACTCCCACTGGAACAGTGCGAAGGCGCCGACCACGATGATCACGTCATGCAGCAGCGCCAGCAGTGCGCCGATGGCGAACTTGTACTGGAAGCGGAAGGCCACGTAGAGCATCACGATGCCCAGCGCGACCAGCAGGCCCAGCCCGCTCTGGTCGCGGAGCTGGTCGCCCACCTGGGCGCCGACGAACTCGGCGCGCACCAGGTCGACCTCCTCGCCACTGCGGCGCAGCAGCTCCACCACGCGGTCGCCCACGTCGGCATCGAAGGCCTGCTGCAGACGGATCAGCACCTCGTTGGCGGCGCCGAAGGTCTGCACCGAGACATCGCGGAACTCCGCGGCCTCCAGGGCCTGGCGCACCGCGTCCAGGGAGGGCGCCACGGCGTAGCGCACCTCCACCAGGGTTCCGCCGGTGAAGTCCAGGCCCAGGTTGAGCTGCTGGAGCAGCAGCGCGACGATCGACGCCAGGATCAGCAGGCCGGAGACCGCGAAGGCGGCCTTCCGCTTGCCCATGAAGTCGAGCTGTCTATTGACCAGGGTTTTCATGATTACCTCTCAGATCCAGAGCTTCTTGACCGGCTTGCCGCCGTAGGCGAGGTTCACCATGGCGCGGGTCACCACCAGGGCGGTGAACAACGAGGTGAGGATGCCCAGCGACAGGGTCACGGCGAAGCCCTTGACCGGTCCGGTGCCGATCGAGAACAGGATCACCGCCACCAGCAGGGTGGTGATGTTGGCGTCGACGATGGAGGTGAAGGCGCGCTCGTAGCCGGCGTGTATCGCCTGCTGCACCGAGAGCCCCGTGCGCAGCTCCTCGCGTATCCGCTCGAAGATCAGCACGTTGGCGTCCACCGCCATCCCCAGCGTCAGTACGATGCCGGCGATGCCGGGCAGCGTGAGGGTGGCGCCGAGCATCGACATCGCCGCCACCAGCAGGGTCAGGTTGAGCGCCAGGGCCAGGTTGGCGAAGATGCCGAACACCTTGTAGCGAATCAGCATGAACAGCACCACCAGCAGCAGGCCGATCTGCACCGACATCACGCCACGCTCGATGTTCTCGGCGCCCAGGCTCGGGCCGATGGTGCGCTCCTGCACGAAGTAGATCGGGGCGGCCAGCGAGCCCGAGCGCAGCAGCAGGGAGAGCTCCGCCGCCTCGGTGGGCGAGTCGAGCCCGGTGATGCGGAAACTGTTGCCCAGCGCGCTCTGGATGGTGGCCAGGCTGATGATGCCGCGTTCGGTGTAGGGGTCGCGGACCACCGTCTCCTCGCCATCGACCATCTCCACGCTGTCGCGGGTCTTGTGCTCGATGTAGACGACCGCCATGTTGCGACCGATGTTGGTGCGGGTGGCACGGTTCATCAGGGTGCCGCCGGTGCCATCCAGGTCGATGTTGACCTGAGGGCGACCGTTCTCGTCGAAGCTGCGGTTGGCGTTGGAGACCTGGTCACCGGTGATGATCACGTCGCGCATCAGGTCGGCGCTGCGCGACGGCTGATTGCGGAACGGGAAGCTCTCGGTTTCGCTGTCCGGCGTGTCGGGCCGGGCCTCGAGACGGAACTCCAGGTTGGCGGTGGCGCCGACGATGCGCTTAGCCTCGGCGGTATCCTGCACGCCGGGCAGTTCCACCACGATGCGATCCGGTCCCTGGCGCTGCACCAGCGGCTCCGCCACGCCCAGCTCGTTCACCCGGTTGCGCAGGGTGGTGAGGTTCTGGTTGATGGCGTAGTCCTGGATCTCGTTGACCGCCTGGTCGGTGAGCGTCATGGCCAGGGCAGCACCACGACCATCCCCCTGGTTCTCGTACTGGAAGTCGGGGAACTCACGGCTGATCAGGCTTCGCGCGGTATCGCGATCCTCGGCATCGGTGAAGGTCAGTGTCAGGGTGCGGTCGTCGATCTCGGTGTCGCGGTAGCGGATGCGCTCGTCGCGCAGCAGCTCGCGCATGGCACTGGCGTTGACCTCCAGGCGCTGGCTGACGGCTGCCGCCATGTCCACTTCCAGCAGGAAGTGCACGCCGCCGCGCAGGTCGAGGCCCAGGGTCATCGGCGAGGCGGAGAGCGACTGCAGCCACTCGGGGGTCGACTCGGCCAGGTTGAGCGCGACCACATACTCCTCGCCGAGCATGGCGGCGACGCGGTCGCGGGCGGCGAGCTGAGCGTCGGGGGTGCGCAGGCGCAGCAGGGTGCTGGTCTGGCTGCGTTCGATGTTCTTGATCTCGATGCCGGCATCGTTCAGGGACGCCTGGATACTCTCGAGCTGGCGTTCATCGACAGTGGCGTCGCCGCGTTCGCTGCTGATCTGGATCGCCGGATCTTCCGGGAAGAGATTGGGCAGCGAGTAGACCAGGCCGACGAGCAGGACGATGAGTATCAGCAGATACTTCCACAGGGGATAACGGTTGAGCATGCGGGCCCTGTCCTAGGTAGCTGACGATAGGTTGCTGAAAAGCAGGGGAGCTGACGCGATCACGCCACGACCGCCGCCGGTAGTGCCGGCGGCGGTCGAAGGGCGGCCCGACGGCGTGAAGCAGCCGGGGCCGGACAGGACACGGGTCAGATGGACTTGATGGTGCCCTTGGGCAGCACGGCGGCCACGGCGCTCTTCTGCACGTTGACCTGGGTGCCCTCGGCGATCTCCATGGCCAGGAACTCGCTGTCGTCGCTGACCTTGGTGATGCGCCCCAGCATGCCGCCGCCGATGACGACCTCGTCACCCTTGGAGAGGCCGGCGATCAGCTGCTTGTGCTGCTTGGCGCGCTTGGCCTGGGGGCGCCACAGCAGGAAGTAGAAGATGGCAACGAAGCCGACCAGCATGACGATCTGGGCGATGCCACCGCCGGCGGGAGCGTCCTGGGCGTAGGCCGGCGCGATAAAGAAATCCAGCATGGATGTGGGTCTCCTGGTTGGGATGGGTAAGGGGGTCTGCCGCGCCTTTGCGGGGCAGTGGCAACCGGTGCCCGGCCCTCAGGGCGCGCACCGGTGGCTGTCAATTCGGGGCGGGAGGCACCGGCAGGCCGCGCCGGGCATAGAAGCCTTCCACGAAGTGGGTCAATGTACCCGCTTCAATGGCACCGCGCAAACTGGCCATCAGTCGCTGGTAGTGGCGCAGATTGTGGATCGTATTGAGCATCGAACCGAGCATCTCGCCGCAGCGATCGAGGTGGTGCAGATAGGCCCGGGAGAAGTGCTGGCAGGTGTAACAGTCGCACTCTGCCTCCAGCGGGCCGGTGTCGTGGCGGTGCTTGGCGTTGCGGATCTTCACCGTGCCCTCGGCCGTGAACAGGTGGCCGTTGCGCGCGTTGCGGGTCGGCATCACGCAGTCGAACATGTCGATGCCACGGCGCACGCCCTCCACCAGGTCCTCGGGCTTGCCCACGCCCATCAGGTAGCGGGGCTTGTCTTCCGGCATCCAGGCGGGAAGGTAGTCGAGGACCTTGATCATCTCCTCCTTGGGCTCGCCCACCGAGAGGCCGCCGATGGCCAGGCCGTCGAAGCCGATCTCCTGTAGCCCCGCGAGGGAGCGCTCGCGTAGCTCCGGGTACATGCCACCCTGGACGATGCCGAACAGCGCCGAGGGGGAGCTGCCGTGGGCCTCCCGCGATCGGCTTGCCCAGCGCAGCGAGCGCTCCATTGAGAGGCGCGCCTCCTTCTCGGTGGCGGGGTAGGGGGTGCACTCGTCGAAGATCATCACCACGTCGGAGCCCAGTGAGCGCTGTACCGCCATGGACTCCTCCGGGCCCATGAAGACCTTGGCGCCGTCCACCGGCGAGCGGAAGTGCACGCCCTGTTCGGTGATCTTGCGCATGGCGCCCAGCGAGAAGACCTGGAAGCCGCCGGAGTCGGTGAGGATCGGTTTCTGCCACTGGGCGAAGTCATGCAGGTCGCCGTGGGCCTCGATCACCTCCATGCCGGGACGCAGCCACAGGTGGAAGGTGTTGCCGAGGATGATCTCGGCGCCGATCTCGGCAACCGACTCCGGCGTCATCCCCTTGACGGTGCCGTAGGTGCCCACCGGCATGAAGGCGGGTGTCTCGACGCTGCCCCGGGGAAAGGTGAGGCGGCCGCGGCGCGCCCGGCCATCGCTGGCCAGGCGCTCGAAGGTCATGAAGCATTCATCACGCATGATCGGTCTCGGGTCAGGAACGCTGGCGGGTCAGGAACATGGCATCGCCATAGCTGAAGAAGGCGTAGCGCTCGGCCACCGCCTCGCGATAGGCGGCCAGGGTGGTGTCGTAGCCGGCGAAGGAGGCCACCAGCATCAGCAGGGTGGACTCCGGCAGGTGGAAGTTGGTGATCAGGGCGTCCACGCAGCGCCACTCGTAGCCGGGATAGATGAAGATGTCGGTCTCGCCGCGGTAGGGAGCGATCTCGCCGGCCGCGTCGGTGGCGCTCTCCAGGCAGCGCACGCTGGTGGTGCCCACGGCTATCACGCGGCGGCCCGCGGCCCGCGCGGCCCGCACCTGCTCGCAAGTGGCCTCGTCCACCTCCAGCCACTCGCTGTGCATCTGGTGCTCGCGGATATCGTCGACGCGCACCGGCTGGAAGGTGCCGGCGCCCACGTGCAGGGTGACGAAGGCGCGCTCGATGCCCTTCTCGGCAAGTGCCGCGAGCAGCGGCTCGTCGAAGTGCAGCCCGGCGGTGGGGGCGGCCACCGCGCCGTCGCGACGCGCATAGACGGTCTGGTAGCGCTCGCGGTCGCTGCGCTCGTCGTCGCGGTCGATATAGGGTGGCAGCGGCATATGGCCGTGGCGCTCGAGGAGCTCGATCAGCGGGGTGTCGCCGAGGAAGCGCAGCTCGAACAGGGCGTCGCGGCGACCCTCCACCACGGCACGCACATCGCCCTCGAAGATCAGCTCGGTACCGGGTCTCGGGGACTTGCTGGAGCGCAGGTGGGCCAGGCCGCGGTGGGCATCCAGGGGACGCTCGAGGAGCATCTCCACCTTGCCGCCGCTGGCCTTGTGGCCGTGCAGCCGCGCCGGGATCACCCGGGTATCGTTGAACACCAGCAGGTCGCCGGGTTCGAGGAGCTCGAGCAGGTCCGGGAAGCGACGGTGGGTCAGCGTGCCGCTCGTGCCGTCCACGCACAGCAGCCGGCAGTCGGTGCGCTGCTCGGAGGGATAGCGGGCGATCAGCTCGTCGGGAAGCTCGAAATGGAAGTCGGCGCGCTGCATGCGGTTCGGGGTCCGGTGGTTTCTGGCAAGCCGCCTAGGATACCGGCTCGCTGGCGCGAAGTCAGGCCCGAGATTGACCTGCCGGGCGGCCCACGTATAATGCTCGCGGCGTTGCCGGCGTGGCGGAATTGGTAGACGCAGCGGATTCAAAATCCGCCGGGCGCAAGCCCTTGTCGGTTCGAGTCCGACCGCCGGTACCAGCCCCTCTATCATGACGACGGCCGCCTGCCTTCCCCGCAGGCGGCCGTCAGCGTTTTCGCCGTTACCTCTCGCTTCCACGTTACCCAAGGAGCAGAGGGAGGGCGTCGTCAGCGCCTTCTTGAGGCTGTCTCCTTGCATGCTTTTGTAGTTTTTAAGCTACAATGCGCCCGATGATGGAGCTTACGCATTACCTCACCGCTGACGGCCACGATCCGTTTCAAGCCTGGCTGGATGCCACCAAGGGCAAGGATCGTCAGGCAGCCATGCGGGTGCTGACTCGTCTCAACCGTTTGGCCGCCGGCAATGCCGGCGACACCAAGGCCGTTGGAGATGGAGTGCTGGAGCTTCGAATCGACTACGGCCCTGGCTACCGCGTGTATTACGCCAAGGTGGGCAGACGCCTGGTGATGTTGTTGATCGGTGGCACCAAGAAGCGCCAGCAGGCTGACATCGAGCAGGCGAAGGCGTTTCTGAAAGACCACCGGAGGAGAGCGCGAACATGAAAAGCCACGACACTGCTGTAATCGAGATGCTGCGTGATGACCCTGGCATGGCGGTCGATTACCTGCGGACCGCCTTCGATGAGCTGGACGAGGAGGGGGGAGAGTCTGCCTTTCTGCTGGCGCTGCGTCATGTGGTGGAAGCCCAGGGCGGCATGGCTGCCGTGGCTGAGCGTGCCAAGGTCTCACGCGAGAGTCTGTACCGGGCATTGTCACCCAGGGGGAACCCGACCCTGCGCACCATGACCGCCGTCATCAAGGCGACCGGCATTCACTTCCACGACCTGACCCGCGCCGCCTCCTGACCGCCGCGTTACCCCATCACGCTTACCACCACGATGGCCAGGGTGCCCCCGGTCAGCAGGTAGCCCGCCAGGGCGAAGAGGCCGTCATCGGCGAGCAGTGCCAGGCCGAACAGGGTCAGGGCGAGGCCGGCGCCGTTGGCGCTGAACGGGATGAACTCCATGGGCGGCATGGCCAGCGCGATCACCAGGCAGATCAGGGCCACGGCGAAATGGGCCGGCGGGCGGGTGAGCGCCGTCAGGCGTTGATGCAGCAGGCGGTCCGTCCAGGCCGCCGGGCGTTCCAGCCAGGCCAGCACGCGATGGAAGCGCGGCCGTGACACCCGGCGCTGCAGCAGCCAGTGCGGCAGCCAGATGCTGCGTCTCCCGGCCAGCAGCTGGCTGCTCGCGAGCAGCACCAGGCTGGCCATCAGCGTCGGCACGCCCGGCACGTCGCCGACCAGCGGTGCCAGGGTCACCAGCCCGGCGAGCAGCAGGAAGGGGGCGAAGCTGCGACGGCCGACGGCCTCCAGGATGGCGCCGAGGCTGACGCTGGCTTCTCGAGATCCGGCTTGCCTGACCCGCTCCAGCAGGGCGCTCAGGCTGGTGGGTCCCCGCTCAGCGGCCACGTTGGCGGCGCGTGACCAGTAGCAGGATCCCCAGCAGTACCAGCACGGGGCCGACGAAGCCCACCGGGCTGGCCGCTTGCCAGCCCACAAAGGGCAGCAGCACGCCGAGGCCGATCATCAACCAGGCGAAGAGTCGAACCGACATGGGGCACTCCATAGCGAAAGGGGCTCCAGTCTAGCCGCTGGTGAAGAGGGCTGCAGCCCGGAGCCGGGCGACAGGACTGTTGCACCGTCGCAGGATGTCGTATGGTGGTGGTTCACAGTCCTTCGCCCGCTTGCGGGTGGAGGGCTGTTTTCGTTGGATACCACGATAAGCGTACAAACAACGTTTATCAGCGTTCAGGAGGTGCCATGCAGTCCCGTCCCCCGCTCATCATCAACCGGCTCGATGCCGATCGTCTGCAGCGCCTGATCGATGAGGCCAGCGACAAGGATCTCTTCGTGGCTGATGCCCTCGAGCAGGAGCTCGAGCGCGGCGAGGTGGTTGATCCCGAGGAAATTCCCGAGGATGTGGTCAGCATGAACAGCCGCGTCCAGTTCACCGACCTGGCCCGCGGGCGCCAGATGATTCGCACCCTGGTCTATCCTCGCTCGCTGGGCGATGTGGAAGATGCCATCTCGGTGATGGCACCGGTGGGCGCCGGCCTGATCGGCATGCGGGTCGGCGACACCATCGACTGGCCGCTGCCCGATGGCGGCCAGGTCCACCTGCGCGTGGATGCCATCCTGTGGCAGCCCGAGCGCGAGAAGCAGTACCACCGCTGAGGCCTCTGCTATGCCCTTTTCCCTGTGGCTCTCCCTGGCAGCGGTGTGTGCCATGGGCGCCATGTCGCCGGGCCCCAGCCTGGCCATGGTGCTGCGCCACACCCTGGGTGGCGGGCGTGTCCCGGGTGTCGTGGCGGGGCTTTCCCACGCCCTGGGTGTCGGCTTCTATGCGCTGCTGACCGTGTGGGGGCTGGGGGCGCTGATCGTGCGCCAGCCCATGCTGTTCCAGGTCATCACCTGGGGCGGTGCGGCTTACCTGGCCTGGCTGGGTATCCGGGCGCTGCGTGCCGGACGCGCCGGCCCGCTGGAAGCCGGGGCGGCGACCACCACGCGGCGTCAGGCGGCCCGCGACGGAGTGCTGGTGGCACTCGGCAACCCCAAGCTGATTCTGTTCTTCATCGCCCTGCTCAGCCAGTTTGTCACGCCCGGCATGAGCCTCGCCGGCCAGGCGCTGATCGTGCTCACCGCCATGATGATCGATGGCGCCTGGTATGTGCTGGTGGCTCTGGGGCTCTCTCACTCCCGGGTACTGCCCTGGCTGCAGGCCCACGCCCACTGGATCAACCGCGCCACCGGGGTGCTGCTGCTGGCGTTGGCGGCACGGGTGATCAGTGGCCCGCTGGTCGTCTGACCGGCAGGTACCAGCGTTGACGAAGGATCGTCGGGGCGTGTGTGAGGGGCCTGGGGGAGTGGTAGGCTCAGTGATGAATTCGCTGCGCAGATCCTGCCGATGAACGAGACGTCACAAGCGTCCCAGGCTCTTGCCCTGGTGCTGGAAGCGGACATGGAGGTGGCCGCGGTGCTCTCCCTGCAGCTGGAGGTACTGGGCCTGGAGAGCCGCTACTATCGCCACTCCGCGCACCTGCTGGATGAGGTGGTCAGGCGTCCCCCGCAGCTGGTGGTCATGGGTCTGGAGGTGGGCAGCGAGGATGGCATCGCGCTGCTGCGCCGCCTGGCGGCGACCGGCTACCGGGGGTGGGTGCTGCTGCTCTCCGGCGTGGAGCGCAAGATAGCGCGCATCGCCGAGCGGGTGGGGCAGACCCTGGGCTTGCATATGCTGGGCTGCCTCGACAAGCCCATGCGCCTGGCCGACCTGCGCCGCTGCCTGGGCAGCCTGCGGGTGGGACGCGAACCGCCCGCCGAGGTGACTGGCGACCCGGTATTCTCCAGTGAGGAGCTTGAGCTGGCGCTACTGCGCCAGGAGCTGACCCTCCACTACCAGCCCCAGTTCGAGCTCTCCTCCGGGCGCCTGAGTGGCGTGGAGGCGCTGGTGCGCTGGGCGCATCCCGAGCTGGGCCTGATCGGCCCCGCGGGCTTCCTGCCCCTGCTCTCACCGGAGCAGGGCAAGCGACTGACGCGCCACGTGCTGGAGATGGCCCTGAGTGATGCGGCGATCTGGCATCGCCAGGGCGTCATGCCGTCGCTATCGGTCAACGTGACCCCCGATGACCTGATGTGTCCTGACCTGCTGGCGCTGACCCGGCACCGGCGACCCGGTGACCCGCCGCTGGTGCTGGAGGTGACCGAGACCGCCGCAATGCACGATGATCTGCTGGGCAGCGAGGTGGCGGCACGCCTCTGCCTGGGTGGGCTGGAGGTCTCGGTGGATGACTTCGGCGTCGGCTTCTCGTCGCTGTCGCGGCTGCAGCTGCTGCCGATCAGCGAGCTCAAGGTCGACCGCAGCTTCGTCCGTCACCTGCATGAAGAGTCCCAGGATGCCGCCATCGTCGAGGCGGTGGCACTGTTGGGTCGCAGACTCGGTATCCGAGTGGTGGCCGAGGGGGTCGAGGACCCGGGAGTGCTGGCGCTGCTCGACCGCTTCGGCTGCACCCATGTCCAGGGCTTCGGGCTCGCTCGACCGATGCCAGCCGGGGATATCCTGGAGCTGGGGGCCACTCAGGACGCGATGCGTTTCAGTACCTCCGCCACGGGTGAGCCGCTGGGCAGCACGCCGTAGGCGGGGCCCGCCTCGCTACCCAGCCGTGCCCGGCAGAAGGTCTCGCCGACCGCATTCGGTGCATGGCGCAGCAGCAGCGCTCCCTGCAGGCACTGGGCCAGACGCTGGGTGAGCCAGCGCGCCCGCGGCTCGAGTTCCTGCGGAGGCGCCTCCAGCAGGTGCTCCAGGCCACCCAGGGCGTCATCCAGTTCCCCGACCTGTCCCCGCGCCGGGGCGAGCTCCTGCCATAGCGCTTCCAGTGCCTCGGGGTGGCGGGCCAGTACCCGCAGCACATCCAGGCAGATCACGTTGCCCGAGCCCTCCCAGATCGAGTTGACCGGCGCCTCGCGGTAGAGGCGCGCCAGTGGCGACTCCTCCACATAGCCGATGCCCCCCAGGCACTCCATGGCCTCGGCCATGAAGCCCGGCCCGCGCTTGTTGTGCCAGTACTTGGCCAGCGCCGGCAGCAGCCGGGCCAGGGCGCGTTCGCCCGAGTCACCGCGGGCCGCGCCGTCGAAGGCGCGTGCCGCGCGCAGCGAGAGGACCACCCCGGCCTCCACCTCCAGCGCCAGGTCGGCGATCACCGCACGCATCAGCGGCTGCTCGGCGAGTGACCGGCCGAAGGCATGGCGCGCCTGCACGTGGCGCCACGCCTCGCCGAGGGCCTGGCGCATCATGCCCACCGGGGCGCTGGCGGCATCCAGACGCGTCTGCTGTACCATCTCGAGGAGGGTGGCGATGCCACGGTCGGGCGGACCGATGGGCTCGGCCCAGGCGCCGCGGTACTCGATCTCCGCCGAGGCGTTGGCGCGGTTGCCGCACTTCTCCTTGAGTCGCTGCAGTTCGATGGCGTTGCGCTCGCCATCGGGGGTGAAGCGCGGCACCAGGAAACACCCCAGCCCCGCCTCGGTCTGCGCCAGGGTCAGGAAGGCGTCGGACATGGGGGCGCTGCAGAACCACTTGTGGCCGGTCAGTCGCCAGCCGTCGTCGGTCGGCTCCGCCCGCGTCGTGGCGAGGGGTTCGTTTTGCGTGGCGGCGAGTGGGTCGGCTCGCGTGGAATTGCTACGCACATCGCTGCCGCCCTGTTTCTCGGTCATGGCCATGCCGAAGGTGAGCCCCCGCTTGTGCGCCGCCGGCAGCGCCCGCGGGTCATGGTGGCTGGCCAGCAGGCCGGGCGCCCAGTGGGTCTCCACATGCGGGGAGTGACGCAGTACCGGCATGGCGGCGTGGGTCATGGTCACCGGGCAGCAGAAGCCCGGTTCGGCCTGGGTCAGCAGGTAAAGGGCGGCGACATGGGCCTGGTGGCCGCCGTGCCCCTCCTCCTGCCAGGCCACGGCGTGCCAGCCGCCCTCGATGGCCAGGCGCATCAGCTGGTGATAGGCGGGGTGGTAGGTCACCTCGTCCAGTCGCCGGCCGTGGCGGTCGAAGAGGCGCAGCTCCGGCGGGTGGCGGTTGGCCGCCTCACCCAGCGCCTGGACCCCCTCGCTGCCGGTCTCGCGGCCCAGTGCGGCGAGCCGTTCGGCGACCCACGCCGGGGCCTCCCGGGCCAGGGCCTCGCGCAGCGGAAGGTCCTCGGCGAGCAGGTCGCGATCGCCGGCCGGGGGTGGCTGGTTGGCCACCTCATGGGTGGCCAGGCGGTGACGGGGTGCATAATCGGGCATGGCGGGTCTCCGCATCGGCGGCCTTGACTGAGCATGGAAGTCGCGATGCCCACGGTCAACGTGACGCCACGTCACCGACTGGTTAGGCTTGGGGCATTTCCCGGGGAGACGCCGATGATCGAAGAACCGCGCGACGCGCGCCTGCCGGCGCCGCATGTTGCCCGCGAGCGTATCCAGCTGGTGGACGCCCGCAATCGCCCCTGTGGCAGCGCCTGGCGCGCCGAGATGCGCCGTTTCCGGTTCTGGCACCGTGCCACCTACGTGGTGGTGGTCAACGCCCGCGGTGAGCTCTGCGTGCAGCGCCGCACCCTGACCAAGGAGGTCTTCCCCGGTGGGCTCGACCTGGCCGCCGGCGGTGTGGTGGGGGCCGGCGAGGCGGTTCACCTGGCGGCCCGCCGCGAGCTCGAGGAGGAGCTGGGCATCCGCGGCGCGACGCTGGTGCCGGCAGGTGGCTTCGTGCATGCCCGGGGCGGCAACCATATCTTCGGCAGCCTCTATCGGGTCGAGCATGACGGGCCGCTGACGCTCCAGGCCGAGGAGGTGGCCGAGGCGTTCTGGCTGCCGCCTGCCGAGGCGCTGGCGCTGGCGGAGGTAACCCCGGACACCCGCCAGGCGGTGGAGGTGCTGCGTGACGCGGGATTGCTGGGGGCGGCGTCATGAATCGGCCGGCCAGCCTCAACGAACTGGACGCCGTGCTGGCGGCCCTCGAGGGAGTGGTGCTGGGCAAGTCCCGGGAGGTGCGCCTGGCGCTCTGCTGCCTGCTGAGCCGCGGCCACCTGCTGATCGAGGACCTGCCGGGGCTGGGCAAGACCACCCTGGCCCAGTCGCTGTCGCGCGTCACCGGCCTGGACATGCAGCGGCTGCAGTTCACCAGCGACCTGCTGCCCGCCGATGTGCTGGGTGTCTCGGTGTTCGATCCGCGCGAGGCGCGCTTTACCTTCCATCCCGGGCCGATCTTCCATGGCGTGGTACTGGCCGACGAGATCAACCGCGCCACCCCCAAGACCCAGAGTGCGCTGCTCGAGGCGATGGAGGAGGGTCGGGTGACCGTGGAGGGCGAGACCCGCTCGCTGCCCGACCCGTTCTTCGTCATCGCCACCCAGAACCCCCAGGAGCAGGCCGGCACCTTCGCGCTGCCGGAGTCCCAGCTCGACCGTTTCCTGATGCGCCTCTCGCTGGGTTACCCCGACGCCCGCGCCGAACGCGAGATCCTGCGCGGTCGCGCCGGCCGCGAACGCCTGGCCGAGCTGCCGGCGCTGCTCGATGCCGAACGGCTGCGCGCCTGGCAGGCGCGGCTGGGCTCCATCCATGTGGCCGAGGCGCTGCTCGACTATGTGCAGGCGCTGGTCACCGCCAGCCGCGAGCACCCGGAGCTGGCCTGGGGGCTCTCCACCCGGGGTGCCCTGGCGCTGCTCCAGGCGGCCCGTGGCTGGGCGCTCCTCGAGGGACGCGACCACGTGCTGCCCGAGGACGTCCAGGCGGTATGGGTGCCGGTGGTGGGGCATCGCCTGAGCAGCGGCCGGCGCGAGGAGGGCGAGGCGCTGGCCCGCCACCTGCTGGCCCGCGTGCCGGTGATGGGCTAGCCGTGCTGTCCCGGGCGTCTCGCCAGCGCTGGTGGCGGCGGGCGGCGATCGCGCCCGGTACGTCGCTGCCCCAGCGCCGGCTGTTCCTGCTGCCTACCCGCTTCGGCCTGGGCTGGGCGGTGCTGGTCCTGCTCTTGCTGCTGTTCGGCATCAACTACCAGAACAGCCTCGCCTACGGGCTCTCCTTCTGGCTGTTTGCGGTGGCGGCGGTGGCCCTGCTGCGAACCTGGAGCAACCTGCTCGGCGTGCGTGCCAGCCTGCGCCTGCCCGCTGAGACCTTTGCCGGGGGCGAGGCGCGCCTGGGAGTGATGCTGGATGGCGGGCGTGCACGCCACGCCATCGAGGTCCATGCGCCTGAGGCATCCGCCTCGGTCTCGCTGCCCGAGGGGCACGGCGAGGCGGACCTGGCCTTGCCGGCCGGCGCGCGCGGCGAGCATCCGCTGCCGCTGTTGCGCCTGGAGAGCGCCTGGCCGCTGGGCCTGGTGCGCGCCGTAGCCTGGCTGGCGAGTGACGAGACGCTGCTGGTCTATCCCCGGCCGCTGGCCGACGAGATTCCCGAGCACCGCCAGGCCGGGGCGGGACTCGAGGCCACCGACTTCGCGGGCCTGCGCCGGGCCGAGCCCGGCGACAGCCCGGCACGGCTGGCCTGGAAGCAGTGGAGCCGCACCGGCGTGCTGGCGGCCAAGGCCTTCAGCGTGCCGCCCCGCCAGCAGCTGTGGCTGGACTACGATGCCTGTCGTGGCGACCCCGAGACGCGCCTGTCGATCCTCTGCGCGCGGGTGCTGGCCCACCACCAGGCCGGCGATCGCTACGGGCTGCGCCTGCCGGGAGTGACCCTGGCCCAGGGAGAGGGAGCTGCCCAGCGGTGCCAGGCGCTGACGGCGCTGGCGCGCTTCCGCCCCGCTGGCACGCCGGGAGGTGTGCGATGAGCCGGCATGCGGCGCCGCCGGCGGTACTGGCCGACGGCCGCGCCCTGAGTGCGGCCATGCTGCGTCGGCTGTTCGTCGGCCAGTGCCTGGTGCTGGCCCTGCACCTGGCCTTCATGCCGGCCTGGCTGGCCGGTCTCGCCGCCCTGGTGGCCGGCTACCGCTACCTGCAGCTGCGCCGTCGCCTGCCCCGGGCCGGGGTCGTGCTGCGCCTGGCCGGCGTGGCGGTGCTGACCGGCGGCCTGTGGTTGCACTACGGCACCCTGGGGCGCATGGAGTCGATGATCGGCCTGCTGCTCGGGGTCTACCTGCTCAAGTTGCTCGAGACCCATAACCGCCGCGATGCCCGGGTGGTGGTGCTGATCGGTATGGTCGCCACTACCGTGGCCTTCCTTCACGACCAGGGCATTCCCATGGCCGCCGGCGCCCTGCTGGCGGTGGCCTGGCTGATGCACTCGCTGGTATGGCTGGCCGGTGCCACCCGTGCCCGCCAGGCATGGCGCGAGAGCGCCTGGCTGCTGGGGCTGGCGGCGCCGCTGATGGTACTGCTGTACCTGGTCTTCCCGCGGATCGGGCCGCTGTGGAACCTGCCCCAGGCCGAGCGAGCCGCCACCGGGCTCAGCGACGAGATCGCCCCGGGGGACATCGCCGAGCTGTCGCGCAGTGACCGGCGCGCCTTCCGGGTGCGCTTCGAGGGCGCCGAACCGGCCCCCGATGAGCGCTACTGGCGGGTCTATACCCTCTCCGAGTTCGATGGCGAGCGCTGGCGCCGGCTATCGCCGGAGCGTCTCGCCGCCGGCCTGGGGCGGGAGCTGCGCGACCTGGTGGCCGAGGGGCCCCGCTCGCCCTGGCCGGATGCCACCGAACCACGCTTCACGGCGGAACTGCTGCTGGAGCCCGACAGCCGCCCCTGGCGGCCCGCGCTGGGGACGCCGCTGGAAAGCGACGAGCGCCTGCGCTGGCTGGCCGATGGCACCGTGGAGGGACTCGTGCCGCTCGCTTCGCGCAGCCTGCTGCGCCTTTCGAGCAGTGGCCTGGCGCCGAGCTGGCCCGAGCCCCTGGGGGAGCGTTGGCACACCCGGCTGCCGGACGATGCCAACCCGCGCAGTCGCGCGCTGGCCGAGCGGCTGTGGCGCGAGGCCGAGGGCGAGCCTCGCGCCTTCCTGGCGGCACTCATGGCACGCTTCGGCGAGGCGCCATTCCGCTATACCCTGTCGCCGCCGCGGCTGACCTCCCGCGACCGGGTCGACGAGTTCCTGTTCGATAGCCGTGCCGGCTACTGCACCCACTACGCCTCGGCCATGGCGGTGCTGGCCCGGTCGGTGGGGCTACCGGCACGTATCGTTGCCGGCTTCCTGGGCGGCGAGCGCCATCCCGACGGCCATTTCACGGTGCGCGACTACGATGCCCACGCCTGGGTGGAGGTGTGGCTGGACGGTGCCTGGCAGCGCCTCGACCCCACCGCCGCCATCGCCCCGGAGCGCATCGAACAGGGGGCCGAGGCGGTGGAGGATGGTGGCGACGCCTTCCTGGCCGACTCCCCCTTCTCGCCGCTGCGCATGCGCGAGCTGGGTTGGGTCAATCGACTGCGTCTGGACTGGGAGCGTCTGGAGTATCGCTGGCAGCGCGGGGTGATCGGCTATCGCGACGAATCGCGCAGCGCCTTCCTGGCCCGGGTAGTCGAGCGGCTGCACGCCTTGTGGGGCGCCCTGCTGGGTCTGCTTCCCGGGCGCGGCCTCCTGGCGTGGCTGGTGGGCCTGGCACTGGCCCTCGGGGCGCTGGGTGGAATCGCGGGTGGCCTGGGGCTCGCCTGGCGCCGCCATCGGGAGGGACGCGACGAGGCGCTGCGAATCCGCCGGCTGCAGGCCTGGCTTGCGCAACGCGGCATGCCGCCCCACGACGGCGAGTCGCCGGCCGCTCACCTGCGCCGCCTGGCCGACTCCACCGGTGCCGCCGGGCCGGCGCTGCGTGACTGCGCTCACCAGCTCGAGCGGCTGCGCTATGCGCCCCTGGGAGCAGCGGAACGTCGCACCCGGCGCCGGGTCCTCGGGCGGCGCGTCGCCGAGGTCCGCCGCCGGCTCGCCAGGCAGGGCGTCACGGGGTAGCGCCGCCGCGGGTGGCGTGGCATCGTGAAGGTCATCGACCATCAAGGCCCGCGCATGTCTATCCACGACCATCAATGCCGCACCGCCCAGGGCGAGTCCTTCAACTTCGGCGCGCTGCGTGGCCAGGTGCTGCTTATCGTCAACGTCGCAAGTCGCTGCGGCTTCACCCCCCAGCTGCGCGAGCTCGAGCGACTCTATCGTCGCTACCGCCATCGTGGCTTCATGGTGATCGGCTTTCCCTGCAACCAGTTCGGTCGCCAGTCGCCGGAGTCTGCTCAGGAGTTCTGCGCCCTGAGCGCCCGGGACTACCAGGTGAGTTTTCCGCTGATGGAGAAGGTGAGGGTCAACGGCAGCGACGCCCATCCACTGTTCGTCGAGCTCAAGCGCGAGGCGCCCGGTTTGCTGGGCACCGGCCTGGTCAAGTGGAACTTCACCAAGTTCCTGGTGGGGCGCGATGGCCGGGTGATCCGTCGCTTCTCGCCGCGCGACGGCGAGGACGAGCTGCGCATCGCGCTGGAGCTGGCGCTGGATGAGGCTTGAGGGAGTGGCGGCCGATCAGCTCGTTCCAGCCTGATGTTGCGTGAGTCGGGTCATCATGGGGGTGTCTCGCCGCGCTCCACCATCAGGCGGCCGATCAGCTCGTTCCAGCGATGCCGGGTCATCATCGTGGTCAGCCCCGAGAACAGCGCCCAGCTCTTGCGCCGCCAGCCCTTGAGGCGCAGGTTGTGGGCCACCAGCTGCTTCATCAGCTTGTAGTCGTCGAACGACCGCCATTCGCCGACCATCGACATCTGGTAGCGAGCCAATACCGGCGCCAGCTCGATGCGGAACACCCACTCCAGCTCGTTTACCGTGAGCGCGTGGCGCTCGATGACTTCGAGCATCTGGGCGTAGTCGCGCTCGCCCGGTTCGCGCTCCAGCCACAGCGGCGCCAGCGCCAGCCACAGTTCGCCGCGTTCGTCGACCAGGGTCTGGGCATCCATCGTTCGCTCCCGAGTATCATCGCTAGGGTAACCGCCGTCAGGCTGGCATCCTGCCCCAGGCGCCGCCCGGGCTCAAGGGCGGACAGCGGCGGACGTGACCGCTAGAATAGGACGATTACCACTCCATGACAGGGCGGCGGCGTCCGCTCACGATACCAACAGCGAGGTCTGACGTGATCATCAAGCCCAAGGTACGCGGTTTCATCTGCACCACCACCCACCCCGCCGGTTGCGAGAAGAATGTGCTCGAGCAGATCGAGGCGACCCGCGCACGGGGTCTGGACAAGGCCCTGGGTGACGGGGAGCCGCGGCCGAAGAAGGTGCTGGTGATCGGCGCCTCCAGCGGCTACGGCCTGGCGGCGCGCATCACCGCGGCCTTCGGCTACGGCGCCGATACCCTGGGGGTGTTCTTCGAGAAGCCCGGCAGCGAGAAGAAGCCGGGAACCGCCGGTTGGTATAACAGTGCCGCCTTCGACCGCTTCGCCAAGCAGGAAGGCCTCTACAGCAAGTCGATCAACGGCGATGCCTTCTCCCACGAGGCGCGCGAGAAGGCCATCGAGCTGATCCAGCAGGACCTGGGCCAGGTCGACCTGGTGGTCTACTCGCTGGCCTCGCCGGTGCGCAAGCTGCCGGACTCCGGCGAGCTCAAGCGCTCCAGCCTCAAGCCGATCGGCGAGACCTACCGTGCCACCGCCATCGATACCAACAAGGACACTATCATCGAGGCCGAGGTGGAGCCCGCCACCGAGCAGGAGATCGAGGATACCCGTGCGGTGATGGGCGGCGAGGACTGGGAGCTGTGGATCGACGCCCTGGACCGTGCCGGCGTGCTGGCGCCTGGCGCCCGCAGCGTGGCCTTCAGCTACATCGGCACCGAGATCACCTGGCCGATCTACTGGCACGGCGCCCTGGGCAAGGCCAAGGAGGACCTGGATCGCGCCGCCGGCGAGATCGACAAGCGCCTCTCGGCTACCGGCGGTGGCGCCAATGTGGCGGTGCTCAAGTCGGTGGTGACCCAGGCCAGTGCGGCCATCCCGGTGATGCCGCTCTACATCGCCATGGTCTACAAGGTGATGAAGGAGAAGGGGCTGCACGAAGGCACCATCGACCAGCTCAACCGCCTGTTCGGCGAGCGGCTGTATCTTGGTGAAGGGCAGGGCGGCGCCGATACCGACGAGGCCGGCCGTCTGCGCCTGGACGACTGGGAGCTGCGTGACGATGTCCAGCAGGCCTGCAAGGAGCTGTGGCCAAGGGTGACCACCGAGAACCTCTTCGAGATCACCGACTATGCTGGGTACAAGCACGAGTTCCTGAAGCTGTTCGGCTTCGAGCGGGATGATGTCGACTATGATGCCGACGTGGATCCCGTGGCGGAATTCGATGTCGTAACCCTGTAAGGGCAGGGCGTCCACAGCGTCCTGCCGGTTTTCCCGCAGACCCGGAGGGCGCCATGGATACCCGCGAGAGCCAGACCCCCGAAGAGGAGCTTCAGCACCTCAAGGAAGTCAGCCAGCCCGAGGACTATGAGCATCCCGAGCCCGACGAGACCCAGCCCGAGGCCCGGGAGCCATCCCGTGGCTTGCCTTGGGTTCTGCCGCTTGTAGTCGTGGTAGCGGTTGCCGTGGTGGGCTTCATGCTGCTGACCGGCCTCTAGGGGTGGGGCGATAGCCTTGCCGAAGCGGCCGTGGAGGCTGTCTCGGGCAGAGGCTTTGGCTACAATGGGCGACCCTGTCGTTCCGAGAGCCCCGCATGCCCGACGTAACAACCACCAGCACCGCACCTGTCCGGCGCCGGGTAGGGGTGGTGGTGCTGCCGGGGTTCTCGCTACTGGCCGAGGCCTGTGCCACCGAGCCGCTCGCGGTGGCCAACCGCCTGGCCGGTACTTCCCTCTATTCCCTGGTTACCCTGGGGCTGGACGGTCGTCCGGTCCCCAGTGGCTCCTCCCAGGTGCTCAACCCCGACCGTGCGATTGCCGATGACGACGCCTTCGACCTGCTGCTGGTGTGCGCCCCCTGGGGTGAGCCACCGAAGGCGGCGCTGGTTGCCTGGCTGCACCGGCTGGTCGCCCAGGGACGAAGCCTGGCGGGAGTCGGTGGCGGCGCCGAGCTGCTGGCCAACGCGGGGCTGCTCGACGGCTACCGCGCCACGGTGCCCTGGCCGCGCTTCGAGGCGGTGGCCGGCGCTCATCCGGGCATCCGCCTCTCGCGTCAGCTCTTCGAGATCGATCGCGACCGCCTGACCTGCGGCGGTGGCACCGCGGCCATGGACATGATGATGACCCTGATCGCCAGCCATCACGGCAGCGAGCTTGCCGAGCGAGTCTCGGCCCACTTCGTGCTGGAGCGGGTGCGCATGGCCGACGAGCCCCAGCCGGACTCACCGCTGGCCGGCGCCCCCCAGAGCCTGGTCGATGCCGTGGCACTGATGGAGGCCAACATCGAGGAGCCGCTGACGACCCATGAGTTGGCCGAGCACCTGGGGGTCTCCCGGCGCCAGCTGGAGCGACTTTTCAAGAAGCACCTTCGGGCGGTGCCCAGCCGCTACTACATGGGCCTGCGCCTGCAGCGTGCCCGGCGGCTGCTGCGTGAGAGCGAGCAGCCGGCCGGCGAGATCGCCTTGCTCACCGGCTTCTCTTCGGCGGCACACTTCTCCACCGCCTATCGCAATCACTTCGGCGTGACACCCCGAGAGGAGCGACTCGGCTGATCAGGCTGGCCTGGCCAGCAGTGCCCGGAACAGCGAGCCCATCATCACCGGGGTGTCCTGCTCGATGACGAAGCCGCCGGTTTCGAGCAGCGGACGAGCCTGGCGGGTGATATCGGTAGCGATGGCCGAGGTCAGGGCGTTCAAGGCTCGGCGCCCCATGCCAGCCGGGTGGTCATCGGGCTGGAACTTGTCCATCACGCAGAGCTGGCCCTCGGGGGCGAGCACCCGGTGCGCCTCGGCAAGGCCGCGGGCGGGGTCGGGCATCACCGCCAGGATCAGGTGCATCACCACGACGTCGAAGTGGTCGTCGGGATACGCCAACTGCTCGGCATCCATCTCCTCCGCCTGCACGTCCATGCCAAGCGCTTCGGCGCGGTGTTCCAGGCGCCGCACCATGGCCGGCGACAGGTCGGTGGCGTGCAGCTCGATGTCTCTGGGCAAAAAGGGGAGGTCGAGCCCGGTGCCGGCTCCTACCAGCAGCACGCGCATGCCGGGGTGCCAGAGTACCTGGCTGAGGGAGGCGCGCCGCGCGCGCCGGAAGGCTCGCTCGGCCACGGCGTCATAGATCGGTGCGTAGAGGCTGTAGCGGCGGCGATTCCAGCCGGTGGTGTTGAACATGCCTGGCTCCTTGCGGGGGAACGATTCCAGACTAGCGCAGCCGGCCGAAGCGGGGGGGGGCTTTTTCACAAGTTGCCGTCCCATCGGTGAAAGCGTCATGCCGCTTGCCTCCCTATACTCGAAGGCTGGCGCATCCCGGATGCGCCTTCCCGACTTCACAGGAGGATGTCATGAGCCAGACCCCGACCCGCGCCGACTTCGATCGCTACATGGTGCCGAACTACGCCCCCCAGCAGGTCATTCCGGTGCGCGGCGAGGGCAGCCGCCTGTGGGACCAGCAGGGCCGAGAATATATCGACTTCGCCGGCGGCATCGCCGTCAACGGCCTGGGTCACTGCCACCCGGTGCTGGTCGATGCCCTGAAGGAGCAGGCCGAGCGGGTCTGGCACCTCTCCAACGTCTATACCAACGAACCGGCGCTGGCCCTGGCCCGGGCCCTGGTGGAACGCACCTTCGCCGACAAGGTATTCCTGTGCTCGTCCGGCGGCGAGGCCAACGAGGCGGCACTCAAGCTGGCGCGGCGCTGGGCCTTCAATCAGGACGGCGAGCACAAGCACCGCATCGTCTCCTTCGGCCAGGCGTTCCACGGGCGTACCTTCTTCACCGTCAGCGTGGGCGGCCAGCCCAAGTATGCCCAGGGTTTCGGTCCGGTGCCCGGTGGCATCGTCCACGGCGAGTACAACAACCTCGACAGCGTGCGCGACCTGATCAACGACGACACCTGTGCGGTGATGGTGGAGCCGATGCAGGGCGAGGGCGGCGTGCTGCCCGGCCAGCGTGAGTTCCTGCAGGGGCTGCGTGACCTGTGTGATGCCCACGACGCCCTGCTGATCTTCGACGAGGTGCAGACCGGCGTGGGCCGCACCGGCTCGCTCTACGCCTACCAGCAGCTCGGCGTGATCCCGGATATCCTGACCAGCGCCAAGGCGCTGGGCGGCGGTTTCCCGGTGGGCGCCATGCTGACCACCGATCGCGTCGCCCCGGCCTTCACGATGGGCACCCACGGCTCCACCTACGGCGGCAACCCGCTGGCCTCGGCGGTGGCCCTGGCGGCGGTGGAGTACATCGACACCCCCGAGGTGCTGGAGGGTGTCCAGCGCCGTCACGACCTCTTCCGCGAGCACCTGGAGGCGATCAATGCCCGCCACGGGGTGTTCAAGGAGATCCGCGGCATGGGCCTGCTGGTCGGCGCCGAGATGAGCGAGGCCTGGCGCGACCGCGCCAAGGACATCCTGCCGCTGGCCATCGAGGAGGGCCTGATGGCGCTGATCGCCGGCCCCAACGTGCTGCGCATGGCGCCCTCGCTGGTGATTCCCGAGGCCGATATCGCCGAAGGCATGGCGCGCCTGGAGCGCGCCGTGGCACGCCTGGTCGCCGCGTCATGAACGGCAGGGGCGACGCCGCCATGCTCGTCGTGCGACCCATCGCGCCGGCCGACCTGCCCGCCCTCGAGCGGCTGGCGGGGGAGGCCGTGCCGCGGCTCACCAACCTGCCGGCCCATCGTGACCGCCTCGAGGAGCGCATCGCCCGTTCACGTCAGGCCTTCTCCGCGGCGGTAGAGTGTCCCGGGGATGAGCACTACACCTTCGTGCTCGAGGATCTGGCCCGTGGTGAGGTGGCGGGTACCGCCACGGTGCGTGCCCAGGCCGGGGCCCTGGACGCCTACTACACCTATCGCCAGGAGACGCTGATCCACGCCTCCCAGCAGCTCAACGTGCGCCGCGAGGTGCAGACCCTGGCGCTCTCCCACGAGGTCTCCGAGGCGAGCCTGCTGTGTGCCTACTCCCTGGCACCGCGCTATCGCGGCACCAGCGCCGAGAGCCTGCTGCGCCGGGCGCGACTGATGCTGATCGCCCAGTACCCCGAGCGCTTCGCCGCGGTGCTGGCGTTGGCCTTCCCCGGCTTCCTGGACGAGGCCGGCGAGTCGCCATTCTGGAACAGCGTGGGGCGCCACTTCTTCGTGCGCGACTTCGAGGAGATCAACTACCTGGCCGGCGTGCGCTCGAAGAGCTTCATCGCCGAGGTGATGCCGCAGTTCCCGCTCTACCTGCCGCTGCTCACTCCCCAGGCGCGGGCCGCCATCGGTCGCGAGCACCCGGACCACGAGGAGGCCCTGGCGGAGATGCTGGCCGAGGGCTTCCAGCGTTCGCGCCACGTCGACATCTTCGACGCCGGCCCGGTGATCAAGGCCGAGCGCGAGCGGCTGCAGAGCTTCCGCCGCGCGGCCTGGCATCCGGTGCGCATCCGTCCGTCCCACGCCTTGCCCGATGCCGAACCGGCCATGGTCGCCAACCAGCGCCTGGCCGACTTCCGCTGTGTGGTGGCGCGCTATGCGCTGTCGCCCACCGGCCAGCTGATGCTGTCGGAAGAGCATGCCGAGGTGCTCGGCGTGGAGGAGGGCAGGGCGGTGCTGGCCGCGCCGCTGGCCCTGCCCGGTGGAGACGGTGAGAGCGCCGAGGCATATGACCCGGGCTATGACGAGGGGGAGCTGTGATGCGTATCCGACCCATCGCCGAGGGCGACCTCGAGGAGCTGCAGGCCCTGGCCCGGGAAACCGGTGTGGGCTTTACCTCGCTGCCCGACAATCGCGACTTCCTGGCCGCCAAGATCACCGCTACCGAGGAGGCCTTCCTCGAGCGCACTCCGCCGGGGCTGCGCAACTATTTTTTCGTGCTCGAGGACGAGGCCAGCGGCCACCTGGCCGGCTGTTGTGCCATCGAGGGCGAGGTAGGGCGCGAGGTGCCCTTCTATCACTACCGCCTGGGGACCCTGGCCCACTCCTCGGTGCAGCTCGACCTGCATCGCACCATCGACACCCTCTTCCTGTGCTCGGACCATACCGGCGACGCCGAAGTGGCCTCACTGTTCCTGCGCCCGGCCTACCGCGGCGGCGATCGCCGCCACCAGCGCAACGGCGCGCTGCTCTCCATGGTGCGCTGGCTGTTCATGGCCGAGTTTCGTGACCGCTTCCCCGACAAGGTGCTGGCGGAGATGCGCGGGGTGTTCAACGGTGAGGGCAAGAGCCCCTTCTGGCAATGCCTGGGCAGCCACTTCTTCCCGCTGGACTTCGATGAGGCCGACCGCCTGACCGGGCTGGGCCAGAAGAGCTTCATCGGCGAACTGATGCCCAAGTTTCCCATCTATACTCCCTTCCTCTCCGAGACGGCGAGAGCCTGCATCGGCCAGGTGCACGAACAGACCCGACCAGCCCTGGCCATGCTCAAGAAGGAGGGGCTGCGCTGGGAGGGCTACATCGACATCTTCGACGGCGGGCCCACCGTGGAGGCCTATGTCGACGACGTGCGTGGCGTGCGCCTGTCGCGACGCGCCACCGTCACCGTCGATCCCGCGCTTGGCGAGGCAGGCGAGCGCCCGCGTTGGCTGGCCGCCACCACCGAGATGGCGCACTTTCGCGCCGCCTGGGTGGGGCGCGGCCCCGATACCGAGGGTTGCCTGCGCCTGAGCCCCCCGGAGGCGGCGCGCCTGGAGGTCGAGGCGGGCGCCACCCTGCGCATCCTGGATACCGAGGAGGAAGCCTGATGAAGCCGACACACTCCCTGCTGATCGGCGGGCACTGGCGCGACGGCGCCGGCGAACGCTTCGCCAAGCATGACGGCGTTTCCGGCGAGCGACTGTGGCAGGGGGCTGGCGCCGACGCCGAGGACGTCACCGCCGCGGTGGCCGCGGCCCGCGAGGCGTTCCCCGCCTGGGCGAAGACACCATTCGCCGAGCGCCAGGCACTGGTGGAGCGCTTCCGCGAGGTGCTCGAGGGACATCGCGAGGACCTCGCCGCCGCCATCGCCCACGAGACAGGCAAGCCGCTATGGGAGGCACGCACCGAGGTGGGCGCCATGATCGGCAAGGTGGCACTCTCGCTGCGCGCCTACCGGGAGCGCACCGGCGAGCGCGAGCGCGACCTGGGCGAGGCGCGCGCCGTGCTGCGCCATCGTCCCCACGGCGTGATGGCGGTATTCGGCCCCTACAACTTCCCCGGCCATCTGCCCAACGGCCATATGGTGCCGGCGCTGCTGGCCGGAAACAGCGTGGTATTCAAGCCCAGCGAGCAGTCGCCGCTCACTGCCGACCTGACCCTGCAGTGCTGGCAGGAGGCGGGCCTGCCGGCCGGCGTGATCAACCTGGTACAGGGCGGGGCCGAGACCGGCCAGGCGCTGGCCGCGAATCCCGACATCGATGGCCTGCTGTTTACCGGCAGCGCCAGGGTGGGTGGCATCCTGCATCGCCAGTTCGCCGGCCAGCCCGGCAAGATCCTGGCCCTGGAGCTCGGCGGCAACAACCCGCTGGTGATCAAGGACGTGCCCGACCAGGACGCCGCGGTGCTGACCATCCTGCAGTCCGCCTTCCTCTCCGGCGGCCAGCGCTGCACCTGCGCGCGCCGCCTGATTGTCCCCGAGGGCCAGGTGGGGGATCACCTGCTCGACGCCCTGGCGGACGCCATCTCGCGGCTGCGGGTGGCCGCGCCCTTCGCCGAGCCGGCCCCCTTCTACGGCGGCCTGGTGAGCGTGGCCGCCGCCGACGGCCTGCTCGAGGCCCAGGCGGCGCTGGAGGCCCAGGGCGGCACGGTGCTCGCGCGCATGGAGCGTCTGGAGGAGGCCACCAGCCTGCTCAGCCCGGCGCTGATCGACGTCACCGGCCTCGAGGTGCCCGACGAGGAGCACTTCGGCCCGCTGCTCAAGGTGTATCGCTACCGCCACTGGGACGAGGCGATCGCGCTCGCCAATGACACCCGCTACGGCCTCTCCGCGGGGCTGATCGGCGGTGAACGCGCCGACTGGGACGACTTCCTGCTGCGCATCCGCGCCGGCATCGTCAACTGGAACCGCCAGACCACCGGCGCCTCCGGCGATGCCCCCTTCGGTGGGGTGGGCGAGAGCGGTAACCATCGCCCCAGTGCCTATTATGCGGCGGATTACTGCGCCTACCCGGTGGCCTCCATGGAGAGCGAGGAGCTGCACCTGCCCGACCAGCTGCCGCCGGGGGTGAGCCTGTGAGCCAGCACGCCGGCGGCAATGTCCGCGAGGTCAACTTCGACGGCCTGGTGGGGCCGACCCACAACTACGCCGGTTTGGCGCTGGGTAATGTCGCCTCCATGCGCCACGGCGGCCTCGAGGCCAACCCCCGCGAGGCCGCCCTGCAGGGGCTGGCCAAGATGAAGTCGCTGATGGACGCCGGCTACGTCCAGGGCGTGCTGCCGCCCCAGCAGCGCCCGGACCTCGGCGCCCTGCGCGCCCTGGGCTTCACCGGCAGCGACGAGCGGGTGCTGGCGCGGGCCGCCGGCGATGCGCCGCAGGTCCTGCGCGCGGTGTGCTCCGCTTCCAGCATGTGGACCGCCAACGCCGCCACGGTGACGCCGAGCCTCGATGCCCCGGATGGTCGGGTGCACTTCACCCCGGCCAACCTGCAGTCGAGCTTTCACCGTTTCCTGGAGCCCGCCACCACCGGGCGGGTGCTTGCGGCGATCTTCCGCGATCCGGCTCGCTTCGCCCATCATCCGGCGCTGCCCGCCACCCCGGCGTTCTCCGACGAGGGCGCGGCCAACCATACTCGCCTGGCCGGCGACCACGGCGAGCCTGGGGTACACCTCTACGTTTACGGCCGGGAGGCCTTCGGCTGGGGCACCGAGGAGCGCCCGGCGCCGCGGCGCTTCCCGGCGCGCCAGACCCTGGAGGCGAGTCAGGCGGTGGCCCGCCAGCACGGCCTTGCCGAGTCGCAGGTGGTTTTCGCCCAGCAGCACCCCGAGGCCATCGACGCCGGGGTCTTCCACAACGACGTGATCAGCGTGGGCAACGGCCCGGTGCTGCTCTACCACGAGATGGCCTTCCTCGACGAGGCGGCTACCCTGGAGGCTCTACGCCAGCGCATGAACGCGCCGCTGATCCCGGTGCGCATCCCCGCCGAGGCGGTGAGCCTGGCGGATGCGGTCTCCTCCTACCTCTTCAACTCCCAGCTGCTCAGCAACCCGGACGGCAGCATGACCCTGGTGGTGCCCGGGGAGTGCCAGGAGAACGAGGCGGTTTGGCGCACCCTGCAGGACCACCTGCTGGCCGGGGCCAATCCCATCGGCGAGGTGGTGGTGAAGGACGTCAAGCAGAGCATGCGCAATGGCGGCGGCCCTGCCTGCCTGCGCCTGCGTGTGGTGCTTTCCGCCGAGGAGCGCACCGCGCTCTCCGGCCGGGTACTGCTCGACGATGCCCTCTATGCGCAGCTTGTGGCATGGGTGGAGCGCCATTACCGCGACCGTCTCAGCCCGGAAGATCTTGCCGACCCGGCGCTGGCCAGGGAGTCGTTGGCGGCTCTGGACGAGCTGAGCCATGTGCTCGGTATCGGCAGCGTCTATCCCTTCCAGCTGGAGGGGGCGTGACACGTCAAGGGAGCAGCGAGGAGCCCTGTCACCCACCTGTGCCATCCTCGCCCCTGGCTGCCTACCGGCAGGCCCTGGCGCGCCAGGGGTTCGTCGTCGACGAGTCCCAGCAGTCCGCTGCAGAGGCCCTCGAGGCCTGCTTCGACGCCTTGCACGGCGCGGCGCCGGCCGCCCAGGCCACCGGCGTCTATCTGTGGGGGCCGGTGGGACGCGGCAAGACCTGGCTGATGGATGCCTTTTATCATGGCCTTCGCGTGCCCGCTCGCCGCCAGCACTTCCACCACTTCATGCGCTGGGTGCATCGTCGCCAGTTCCAGCTCGGCGGCACGCCTGATCCCTTGCTGGCCCTGGCTCGCGAGCTGGCCGCCGAGGTCCGGGTTCTCTGCTTCGACGAGCTGTTCGTCAGCGACATCGCCGATGCCATGCTGCTCGGCCGCCTGCTGACGGCGCTCTTCGACCAGGGTGTGGTACTGGTCTGCACCTCCAACCAGGCGCCTCGTCAGCTGTATGCCGACGGCTTCAACCGCGAACGCTTCCTGCCGGCTATCGAGTCCATCGAGCGACATATGCATGAGGTCGAGCTCGACGGCGGCCAGGATCATCGCCTGCATCCCGGGCGAGCCCGACAGCGCTACTGGGTCTCCGTACCCGGTCAGGCGGGTGCCCTGTCGGGGCTCTTCGATGCGCTGAGCGAGGGCCAGGAGAGCGTGGAAACGCCCATCGTGCTGGGCCATCGTGACATTGCGGTCCGCGCGCGCAGCGAGTCGGTCGTGTGGTGCGATTACGCGGCTCTCTGCGATCAGCCCCTGGCGGCGCTGGATTTCATCGAGCTTGTCGACAGTTACGAGCATATCCTGCTGGATGGAGTGCCCTGCCTGAGCGATACCCGCCTGGCGGGAGGCATCGCCCGGGGCACCGAGGATGGGGTCAGCCGGGTCGAGGCGGGGGATCGCGAGCTGCCGCCGCTTTCCCGGCGTGATGACGGCGTGAGACGCTTCATCGCGCTGGTCGACGAGTGCTATGACCGGCGCACGCCTCTGTATGTGGAGGCCGAGGTGGCCATGGAGCAGCTCTACCCCCATGGCCACCTGGCCTTTCCCTTCCGGCGTACCTTGAGCCGCCTGCGCGAGATGCAACTGGCCAGGTTCGGTGCAGGATGAGACTGCCCTCTTCCGCGCAGCGCGAATTGGTCTATGCTGTGCGGCCATTCGAAGCCGGTTGGCGGGAGGAACACGACGTTGAACGCTCTGATCTACTGGTTGGACATGGCGGGGGTGATCATCTTCGCGCTGTCCGGGGTGGTGCTCGCCTGCCGAACGCGCATGGATCCCTTCGGCATGCTGGTGCTGGCCGCGGTGACCGGGGTCGGCGGCGGTACCCTGCGCGACATGGTACTCGGCGTGGGGCCGGTATTCTGGGTCACCGACCCGACCTACCTGTGGGTCATCCTGGTGACGGTGGGGCTGGCCATCCTGGGGTTCCACTACATCCATCGCCTGTCGCGGGGCTTCCTGCCGGTAGCCGACGCCTTCGGGCTGGCGCTGTTCGTGGTGATCGGGGCGCACAAGGCGCTCCAGCTCGGCACGTCCGGCCTGGTCGCTGTACTGATGGGGATGATGACCGGCGTGGCCGGCGGCATGGTGCGCGATATGCTGGCCCGCCGTGTGCCCATGGTGCTGCGTGAGGAGATCTACGCCACCGCGGCCATCGCCGGCGGCATCGTCTATGTCGGCCTGGATGCCCTGGGCGCCCCCGGCCCTCTGGCCATCGCCCTGTCGCTGATGACTACCCTCGGCCTTCGCCTGGCCGCTATCCACTGGCATCTGGCGCTGCCTACCTTCGCGTGGGTGGTGATCCCGTCATCGTCCGAGGCCTCTCCACCGGTCGATGAGGAGGTGACGCCGCCACCAACGCCAGCCGAGCCGCCACGGCCCAAGGTTCGGGTGCGCATGATCCGCCCCGAGCAGTCACGGCGCAGGAAGAACCGCTCATGAGCCGGCCTTGCTGCCACCTGCGGCTGCTGTCATGGCTTGCCCTGACTGTGCTGGTGATGCAGCTCTCGGCCTGCGCCGTGCAGCCATCTGCTGTCGACCCTGCCGAACGCCACCGCCTTGCGGCCGAGCGAATCCGGGCGACCTATGAGGCGGTGTTGCCCGAGTTCTCCACCGGCAAGCGTCGCCACTACGCCCAGCGCCTCTACCGAGTGACCGGTGATGAGCGTTACCTGCCGGCCAATCGCGAGTACATGGCGCATCTGGAGGAGCGCCTCGAGGCCGAGATCGCCGAGTTGGCGGTGCCGGGGCAGGTCGAACGGCTCGCCAGGCAGAGTGTCGAGGGCTACCCGCGTCGCACCGAGAAGCAGCGTGCCCGGGCCGAGATGTTTACCGAGTGGGAGGAGGTCGCCTACGCTCGTGGCCTGCTGTTCCGGATGGTGCAGGCGCACTACCACGGCATGCTGGACGAGATCACCGACCACGAGCGGGCGCTGGAGTACCTGGGAGACCTGCCCTGGGCAGCGTTCCTGACCGACCCCGACGTGCTGGGAGTGTATGCCGCCCAGGTCGCCAATCAGGTGCATTTCCTCCATCAGCTCGGGGTGATGGACCTGCGCCGTGAGGTGGAGGCCGCCTTCCGGCGGCGCTATCCCCCCGACACACTGGCGACCCTGACCACTGCGGAGTACCGCAACTGGCTCTATGGGTTGACTCACTTCGTCATTGCCGCCAGCCGTTACTACCAGCAGGAAGTGGATGCCGAGGCGTATGCCTGGGTACTTGAATCATTCGAGGCGCAAGCGGGGCGGATCATGCGCGATGCCACCGAGGATATCCAGGCGGAGGTGGCGCTGAGCTTCCTGCTCACCGGTCGCGAGGGGCATCCGCTGGTCGGGCGAGTTCGCGATGCCCTGGCCGCAGCGGTGGACCCAGCCAGCGGCATGATTCCCTCGCCAGGCGGCAGCACCGACCTGGAGAGGGGAGAGCACCGCAACGTGCTGGCGATCATGGTGTTGGGGTGGCAGGGGCGGCTCTATCCGGGACCAGTATCGCCTTGAGCATCACGTGTTCATGGCGGCCCTATCTTGAGGCGTCTCCATCCGTTCCAGTTGTTGAGAGAGCTGTTCCTGGATATGCCGGTAGAGAGGTAGTAACTGCCTGTTCATCCCTGCCTCGGCCTGCTGCCGGTTTATGCAGTAGGCGCTTCTTCTGCCGTGCAGGTTGATTGGCTCACCGATCTGGGTGAAGTAAAAGCCTGACATGGATAGAAGGCGACGTAGTCTCGGTTCCATCATGGCAAACGCCAGGCTTTTGCCGGTCAGTCTCCCCGCTGCGTATCCCGTCAGGAATAGTGCGCTGACCAGGAATGAAAATATTTCTTGCTCTTTTTCAGTGAACTGGTGGGGGTTGTCCGTCACGCCGGGGACTTCATTTCCCTTGAAGCGAAGCCTGAATTCACGTGCAATTGCCAGTCGTGAGATTTCGTAATAACTGGATTTGGAAAGATTGTCAGGGTGGAGGGGTGTGGAGTAGAGGCTCTCTTCTGCATAGGATTGAAGAGGCAGCTTGTCTAGTGGGGGAAGAGCGCCTGGTTGAGGCATGACTAATCGAGTGCATGCAGCAATTAATCCGGTTCTCCGATGACGGATGAGACAGTGAAGCGCATTTCTGTCAAATACATCATATTCAAGGCGTCGCTTCAGATCTGCGGGATCAATGCCCTTTAGCTCTTCACAGTAGACATCATGGCGAAGGCGGAAAACTTCTTCTTTTTCAGTCTCGCTTACGGCAAGCTGGAAGCTGAATTCATCCATGAATCGCGCCAGAAGAGGTTCCATATCCTGAGGGGCTTCGTTGGTGGACGCGGAAGTCTTCATTCCATTTTTTTCCCTTTTAGAAGGTTGTCAGTCGAGGGCTTCTCAATACTCGAAAAGGTAAATGCGTTGCTGATTTTAATGGGTTTTCCGAGGTGGTAGCCCTGGCCGTAGGAGATGCCATAAGAGCGTAGGATAGGAACAAGAGCTTCCTGGTCGACAAACTCCGCAATTGCCTGTTTTCCGAAGCCGGTGGCGATATCGGCGATTGCCTTGACGATAACACGGCTATCGGCATCGACTGGCAGGTTGCGGATGAAGCTGCCATCGATCTTGATATAGTCCACCGGCAGTTGGCCTAGATAGTGGAAGCTGCTGAAGCCGACGCCGAAATCGTCAAGCGCGGTGCGGCAACCGAGTTCACGAAGCGACTGGAGGACGCCTCTCGCCGTCGAGAAATCCGTCACCGCGGCGGTCTCTGTCACTTCGAGAATCAACTGCCCGGGAGTCGCCCCGCTGGCGCAGAGTTCGCTGGCCAGATACTGCGTCAGGCCATCATCGTGGAGTGACTGTCCCGATAGGTTGATCGCCAGACTGATGTCGCTGGCGTTGATGCGTGCCAGGGCCTGAAGAGCATGACGAATCACCCAGCGGTCGATCTGCAGGATCTGGCCGCTGCGCTCGGCCACCGGAATGAAGACACCGGGGGAGATCAGCTGGCCGGCCTCGTCGTGCATTCTCAGCAGCACCTCGTAGTGGCGGATATCGCGATCCTCCAGGCGCACGATGGGCTGCACCATCAGCTCGAAGCCATCCTCCTCCAGGGCGTGGTGGATGCGCTCCTCCCAGTAGACACGTTCCTGCAGTTCGCCTCGCGCCGCGGCCAGGGTCGAGAGCAGGTGCCAGCGCTGACTGCTGGAAGCCTTCGCCTTGTACATCGCCATATCGGCGCTGGCCATCAGGTCGATGGCGTTATCGCCGTGGACCGGGAACAGCGCGATCCCTACACTGGCTCCCGCACGGTGGCGGCGCTCTCCGACCTGGAGTACTACCGTAGCCAGGATCTGGTTGACCTGCTGGGCGATGCGGGTCGCAAGGGTCTCGTCTGCACCGCTCACCATCAGGGCGAACTCGTCACCGCCGAGCCTGGCCAGCGTGCCACGGTGGCCCAGCTCCTCGTCCAGTACCATGGCGACTTTGCGCAGCAGCTGGTCCCCCGCCTGGTGGCCGCTCAGCTCGTTGACGTCCTTGAACTGGTCAAGGTCGAGCAGCAGCAGGGCTCCCGAATACCCCTGGGTAATGGCAGTGTCGAGTGCCTCCTTGAGATAACGGCGGTTGTAGAGCCCAGTCAGGGGGTCACACTCGGCTAGCCAGGTCAGGCGTGCCTCGGCGGCCTTGCGCTCGGTGATATCGAGGCCGACAGAGATGCGGCCATCGGGCTCTTCGGGGCCCGCAGGAAGAGGGGCGTGGTACCAGGCGATGGTATGCCGCTTGCCGTCGGTGGTGGCGAGCTGCCGCTCCTCCTGTCCCTTGCCATCGCTGCCGGCCAGAGACTGGCGTTGGCCGCCGAAGACGTCGTCGAAGAGGCGGCCGAGCAGAAGCTTCTCGCCTACTCCCATCACCGAAAGGGCGTAGTTATTGACCAGGGAGATCCGGCCATCAGCGTCCTGGGTAATGATGAAGACACGTGCGGTATCCAGCAGGCTGCCGATAAAGTCGCGCTCGTGCGCCAGTTCATCCACCCGCTGCGCGAGCTGTTCGCCGCGGGAGTTGACCTCTTTTTCCAGGGTCTCCAGTTGGTTGGCGAGGCGCAGCGTCGAGCCCTCTAGGATATCGATCTCATCCGGAAGGCGGGTGGATGAGGCAGACACGGCACTGCGAACCTGGTCGAAATCCCCCTGGGCGAGGTTCGGCAGCACACCCGAGATACGCCGAAGCCGGGCCATGGGGCTGAGCAAGATGGCTAGCAGGAGCAGTTCCGCGGCCAGCCAGCCCCCGAGCCCAATCATCGCCAAGGTGCGAGTATCCTGGCGGATGGCCTGGATCTGGTCGGTTATATCGTTGGTGAAGAGCACATAGCCGGTACTTCGCCGATCGCCATCTTCATCCATACGTACTGCGCTCAGCTCCATCTCCCGCCCCATGTGGTTGAAGCGACGGGGATTCCCGGTGAGCTCGCCCAGAGAGGACTCGTACGAGGCCTGTTGCATCACCGGCAGGCTGCGCTCCTGCCCGGTCAGGGCGATCAGCTGTCCCTGCCATCGCGGTAGCTGGCGCTCGTCGGGGATCTCGGTGCCCTGCTGGGTACCAGTGACCAGCAGGGCGACATCCCCCTCCGCGATCTGGTGGGCCTGGCGCATGACATCGGCCAGCGAGCGAGACAGGATCACTACTCCGGCACTACTGCCCTCCATTAGCACCGGTACGGCGGCATACTGGCGGCAGTCGCTGGAGCAGCGCAGGGCCGTCAACGGTGTTTCGGACTCGATCACCCGGCGTACCCACTGCTGTATTGGTCGACTGTTCTCTGCCTGAGGGGTGCCCCACTGGGCGGCTTGGTTGCCGTCAGCATCGAACAGCAGGATCTCGTCGACTCCCGATTCCAGTTGTAGCGTGGGCCACTGCGGTCCGAGGCTATCGAGTAGCGACTCGCCGGTGCGGCGGGTAAGAGCGGACCCCAGCCCCTGGGTGGCGGCGACGAGGGACGCCAACTGACGCACCCCCTCCGCGGAGCGCTCCATGGCCAGCCGTATCTCACCGGCCTGGCGTCGTGCACTCTCAGCGCGACTCTCCTCGAACTGGCGCGTGAGATTGGCATGGCCGACCCAGGAAAAGGCCAGCACCAGGCCAAGCACCAGCATGCTGCTCAGCGCGATAACGCGCCAGGTCAGGCTGAGGCGATGGCGGGGTGAAGTTGATTGACTCGCTGAGCTCATCTCGCCGAGGCTTCCTGGTCCAGTGCGGGCGCCTAGAAGCGCAGGGAGAGCTGGAAAAGCATCATGTTCCAGCGGCGACTTGTCTCTGAAGGATCTGGATTATCCTGCACGGGTAGCCAGCCCGTTCCATCGACATGATGATATTCGGCCGCCAGCATCAGGCGATGACTCACATTCCACTGCAGTCCCAGCGTGAGGTCATCAGCATACTGGCTGTGGGCGGGGCCGGCCCCACTGGCTTCGTAGGCACTGCCTGAACGATCGTCACGATTGCTGGTCAGGCTGTCGTAGCGTACCAGCCACTGCCAGTTGTCATGGAAGCGGCGAGTATATTGCAGATACCAGCTTTCGCCAGTGACATCGAAGTTAAGGAAAGGGTTTGCGAAGCCCTCGAGTGTGGACTTTCGTATTGCATACTCGCCAGTAAGGCTCCAGAGCTCTTCGTTGTATTGCAGTGAAATTACCCAAGGCTCAAAGTGGAAGTCGCCACTATTGAGGTGGGGGGCCTGAGGCTCGAACCTGGCCTTGGCGCTTGCGGTGCTGATCGCCGCGATGACCCTTCCACCATCGTGCTCGTACTTTATTTGCGCAATGGTGGAATCGCGTGGCTCAAGTTCTCCTGGCGTATCTTCCAGCCTCATTGTGCGCCGCAAGTCATCCTCTGCTTGAGGTTTTCCAAAGCCTACCTGCGTTCTCAGCGTGCCTCTGGGGAAGTTTTCTTCGTAATAGAGGGCGGCTCCGTCACCGGAAAGTGCCAGAGAGCGTGTCCGGTCGAAATAGATCGACTGGGGCAGCAGGATGCTGGGGCGCGTGAAGGCGACATCGCGAGTCTGGTTATAGAAGCCGAATGGGTTTTTACTGCGCCCCAGTTGAATGCCAAAGGTTCTTTCCTGATTGGAAACCATCTGATAATCGAGTACCCCATAATCCAGAACCGGCCTGGCATCGCTGCCATCTCCCCCGGCACGTCGGCTGAGCACCTGGGCTGCCAGGAGCACGTTCTCGTGTGGACGGATAGAGGCGTTGGCCCCGATCTCGGTGTACTTCAGGCTGCCGTTGCCCTCGCTGCTGGGGCCGAAGAAGTTGTTGTCGTCGGTGATCACCAGCGCCTGGCTGAGGAAGCCATGCATCTGCAGGGTATCCAGTACCTTCTCGCTGGCGAGTGCCGGTGCCGACAGGCTCGTCAGCGCGGTCGCCAGGACGAGCGCGCGTCGTCCTTCAATCCATTGAAATGACTTGGATACGGTCATCCAGGTACTCCCTCTCCAGATAGCCCATTGCGCCGGGGGTGGTGGCAATACGCTCGAGCATCTCGGCCTGGTGTCTCACGCGGTCCGGCGCCTGGCCGGTGCCGGAGAAGACCATGCGGTCCCATGCCAGCTGCAGTTGATGGGGATACACGGCCAGGCGCTCCTTGACGAAGCGCTCGTGCACCGGGTGGTCGTTGGGCAGCACGAAGACCCGTGCGGCCTGGCCGTTCGGCCAGGTGCGCTGGCGCATGGCGAAGATGGCCCGGGTGGTGTCGCGCGTGAGGCGTTGGGTGGTGACGTCCGGATGGGCGACCAGCAGCACGGGCGGTTCGTCGGCAACGGCCTTTATCCCCATCAGGGGCAGCAGGCAGAGCAGCAGGGCGGCTCTCAGCCACGCCATGTCTCGACCTCGAGCAGAGATATGCCGCGAGATGGCAGCGAGACGGGTTGGCGGCGTGTCGTCATGGCGTATCGGCTTCCCTATATGGTGTCACGGGTACAGGTCTCGCGCTGACCGTGGTCGCGCCGACACGCATCGGTGTGCCGTGACGGGCATCTGCTCATACGCTACATGAAGGGATAGGAATGTAAAGCGGGCGCTTCAACGCAGCCTGCCCGGCGGCGGTGCCGCCGGGCAGGCTGGCTCAGCCGAAGACCTGGAAGGTGCCGGCGTTGAGCCACAGGTGGGTGGCGATGCTGGCCGCATAGCCCAGGGCGATCACTGGGGCCCAGCGCAGGTGACCCATGAAGGTGTAGTTGCCGCGGGCCTGGCCCATCAGTGCCACACCGGCGGCGGAGCCGATGGAGAGCAGGCTGCCGCCGACGCCGGCGGTGAGGGTGATCAGCAGCCAGTGGCCGTGGGACATGTCGGGTTCCATGGTCAGCACCGCGAACATCACCGGGATGTTGTCGACCACCGCCGAGATCAGGCCCAGGGCGATGTTGGCGTTGGTGGCTCCCCAGCCGCTATAGAGCGCCTCGGAGAGCATCGCCAGATAGCCCATGTAGCCCAGGCCACCCACGCACATCACCACCCCGTAGAAGAACAGCAGGGTGTCCCACTCCGCGCGCGCCACGCGGTTGAAGACGTCGAAGGGCACCACGCTACCCAGCTGGGCCAGCTTCTTGTCGTCGCCGCGGCGGGCATAGCGGGTGCGCTTCTTCTCCAGCGAGCGGGGCAGGGTGCGGCGCAGGTAGTAGCCGAAGAACTGCAGGTAGCCAAGGCCCGTCATCATGCCCAGCACCGGCGGCAGGTGCAGGAAGGTGTGGCAGGCCACGGCGGTGGCCACGGTGAGCAGGAACAGCGCCACGATGCGGCGTGCACCGCGCTTGAGCCAGACTTCTTCCTCGAGGCTGTCCGGCTTGCGGTTCTTGATGAACAGGGTCATCGCCACCGCCGGGATCAGGAAGTTGACCAGCGAGGGCAGCAGCAGGACGAAGAACTCCTGGAACTCGATCATGCCGGCCTGCCACACCATCAGCGTGGTGATGTCGCCGAAGGGGCTGAAGGCGCCACCGGCATTGGCCGCCACCACGATATTGACGCAGGCCAGGTTGATGAAGCGCTTGTCTCCCTCGGCGACCTTGGTCACCACCGCGCACATCAGCAGGGCGGTGGTCAGGTTGTCGGCAATGGGAGAGATCACGAAGGCCAGGCCGCCGGTGATCCAGAACAGCTGGCGGTAGGTGAAGCCCTTGCGCACCATCCAGCTGCGCAGCACGTCGAAGGCGCGGCGCTCGTCCAGGGCGTTGATGTAGGTCATCGCCACCAGCAGGAAGAGCATCAGCTCGGTGAATTCGAGCAGGGTGGCGCGGAAGGCGTGCTCGGCCTCGGCAGGCATGCCGGCCTGCACGTAGACCCAGCCGATCAGCGCCCAGATGATGCCCGCGGCGACCAGTACCGGCTTGGACTTGCGCATGTGCAGCTTCTCCTCGCCCATGACGAGCGCATAGGCGAGGACGAAGATACTCACGGCGATAAGGCCGACCACGGAGTTGGTGAGGTCCAGCTCGCCCGTCACGGCAAAGGCCGCGGGGCTGAACAGCAGGCAGACAAGCACGAGGCATCCCGACCACCAGGCGGTATGCCGGGGCCGTAGGGTTGGGTATCCGAAGGATGGCATGGCGTTGAGTCCCGAAAACGAGGTTCGTGGGAAGGGTGAGAAAGCGTGCCTATTCTACCACCGCTAGTGCAGCGCAATATAGGCGCAAAGCCTTACCACCAAAGGAGTAGTGGGGTGAGCAGGGGCCTCCCGTCTCCCCCGGAGGCCGTTTTGTGGCATCATCAGCGCTCCGGCAGACGCCGGCCGTTTTCGGATCGCCAACGACGCAGGCAAGTCACGCATGTTTCTCGATGAATTTCATACGCTGGCAGAGGACCGCATCACCATCTCGGCGGAGCAGGCCAGTCGATTCGCCAAGGGAGTCGCCGGCGACTACAACCCCATCCACAATCCGGATGCACGGCGCTTCTGCGTGCCCGGCGACCTGCTGTTTGCCCTGGTACTGGCGCGCTTCGGCCTCTCCCAGCGCATGGAGTTCCGGTTTCTCAACATGGTGGGCGATGGTACCCCGCTGTGTTTCCAGGAACATGCCGACGGGCTGATTCGCGTCTGTGATGACGCCGGCAAGTGTTATCTGGAGGTCTCGCGCGGCGGCGCGGTGACCCGCGACGAGGCAGTGGTGGAGGCCTTCACGCGCTGCTATGTCTCGTTCTCGGGCAAGAACTTCCCGCACTACCTCAAGCCGCTGATGGAACAGAAGGGCGTGATGTTCAATCCCCGCAGGCCGCTGGTGATCTATGACAGCATGGGGTTTTCCCTGGAACGTCTCGAGGGACTCACCCCCGCGCTGGAGCTGCTCGACTCCTCCCTTGAGGTCAACGGCAAGCGTGGTGACACCCTGCTCGAGTTCCGCATCCAGTCGGGCGGCGAGCAGGTGGGTACCGGCTCCAAGAAGCTGGTGGTCAGTGGCCTGTGCGACTATGACGCCGAGGCCATGAACGAGATCGTCGACGAATTCTATCGCCTCAAGGCCGCCTACGAGGCCTGGAGCCTGTCAATCTGAGTCGGATCCGCGACCAGCAGGGGGCATGGCAATGATTCGAGCGATACTGGTTGAGGGTGACGGCACTGCCAGCCACGGCGATGTCTCGCTGGTCGAGCGCTGGCGTAAGAGCACGGATAGCTACCTGTGGCTCGACCTGCAGGGCGAGCCGCAGGCCCGCGAGCGGGAGCTGCTGGAGGCCTTCGACTGCCACCCGCTGGCGATCGACGACGCCCATCGCGATCGGCATCCGCCCAAGATCGAGGAGTTCGAGGGCCACACGCTGATCATCTACCGCGGGATCGGCTCCTTCGATGCCGAACTCAACTTCGTGCCCCAGCGCGTCGCCTTCTTCGTCGGCGAGCGTTTCCTGCTCAGCCTGCACCCCGACACGGCGCTAAGCCTCGATCGCCTCTACGGTGCCGAGGGCGAGCGCTTGCTGCGACGCTCACCGGAGCATGTGGCACTCAGGGCCATGTACCTCTCGGCAGGCTTCTACCTGGACAGCCTGCTGCAGTTCGAGAACCAGCTGAGCGACCTGGAGGATGGCCTGGTCGAGGGCGGCGATGATGCCCTGATGCGCCTGCTGATCGGCTATCGCTCGCGACTGGTGAAGATGCGCCGGGTGTTCAACTACCACGTGGGGATCACCCAGGAGCTCACCGCCTACGACTACGCCCACCTGCCGCGGGATGTCGACGAGACCCTCCACGCCATCAACGACGTCCACGAGCGCTTCGAGCGCCTGCACAGCCTGACCCAGATGTACTACGACATCTGCGGCGACCTGATCGACGGCTACATCTCGCTCTCCTCGCACCAGCTCAATATCACCATGCGCCTGCTCACGGTGATCACCGCCATCTTCGTGCCGCTGACCTTCCTGGCCGGCATCTACGGGATGAACTTCGCCCATATGCCCGAGCTCGGCTATCGCTACGGCTACTTCGTGCTGCTCGGTGTGATGCTGGCGATCGCCGTCGGCTTGATCTGGCTGTTCCGACGCATCCGCTGGCTCTGAGTCCGGACGGGGCGAGTTGACGCAGGCACTTGGCGGCAGCCGTCCTCGGACTTAGTCTCGAGAGCTTCCCCTTTCGAGACATGACCATGCACCCACAGCGCGAGCGACTGCACAACGAGCTGCACGCCCGGCCCTCGATCTACTTCGATGAGCCGGCCACCCTTCACCACTATGCCCTGCTCGACGAGGCCGGCGCCTGCGAGGCCGTGCTGGCACGGCTGGGCGAGCTGATCGGCACGCCGCCGGACCGCGAGGCGGTTCAGCAGATCCTCGAGGTCGAGGGCCTGACCCTGAAGTGGGAGCGTCACACCGAGTTCCTGACCCTCACGCTGCTGGTGCCGCGGGCGCCGGAAGAGGAGGCCTGGCCGGCTCCTCCGGCGCTGCTCGACACCCTGGTGGGCCCGAATCACGCCCAGCTGATCAGTGCCACCCAGGTGCTGGTGGAGTCCGCCCACCGCTGGGCCGGCAGGCCCTCCGACTACGGCTTTCGCGACCCTTCCGGCTCACGGGTGGGGGATGGCGATGCCATCGTGTGGAGCGATTTCCGCCTGACCGACAGCGGCGTCAATCGCCTGCTGCTGGTCAACCAGGGGCTGGATGCCTTCAGGCTGGGGCGCATGACGCGCCGCCTGCTGGAGATCGAGACCTACCGCATGATGGCCAGCTTGGCACTGCCGCTGGCCAAGGAGCTCGAGCGCGAGCTGCAGGCCCATGAACAGGAGCTCGGCGAGCTCTCCGAGCGCAATGCCGAGCGTGAGGCGGAGAGCTCGCGGCCGCTGCTGGGAGCGATCTCCGAGCTCTCGGCGCGTCTGGAGCGCTCCGGGGCGCGGTCACGCCGGCGCTTCAGCGCCACCGAGGCGTATTCGCGCATCGTCTTCACCCGCATCGAGGAGCTGCGCGAGAGTCGGATCGGTGAGAGCCCGAGGCTCGGCACCTTCATCCTGCGCCGCTTCCGGCCCACGGTGCACTTCTGTGACTCGATCCACCGTCGCCAGCAGGACCTCGCCGAGAGCGTTGCACGGCTCAACGACCTGCTGCGGACCCGCGCCCAGGTGGAGATCGAGGAGCAGAACGCCGAGATGCTCGCGAGCCTCAACGAGCGCACCAGCAGCCAGCTGAAGATCCAGAAGGCGGTCGAGGGGCTGTCGATCATCGTGATCAGCTACTACCTGTTCAGCCTCTTCAAGCTTGGCCTGCAGAGCCTCGACGCCCTGGGGGTGAGCATCGTGCCGGCGGTGGCCGCAGCCGTGCTGGGCCCGCTGGGGCTGGGCATCATCGGCGTGCTGGCCTGGCGGATCCAGCGCGTCAAGCGGCACTGAGAGGGCAGCCGCGCCGGCGTGTCAGGCCGGTTCGCTGCCGCTGACCGGCCAGCCCTCGGCCTCCAGGCGTTGCCAGACGGCCTCTCGGCCGTCCTCGTCGAGGCGTGACCAGGCGGTGATCTCGTCTAGGGTGCGGCCGCAACCCTCGCAGAGGCTGTCCGCGTTGCGTACGCGGCAGATCTGCACGCAGGGCGAGGCCGGGCGCTGCCGGCGGACGTCGCTCATGGCTTCACCTTTCCGCGCAGTGCCTTGGTCTTGCCCTTGCGGGTCTTGGCGTCGACCCGGCGGCGCTGGGAGCCGCGGGTCGGCCGGGTGGGCTTGCGCACCTTGCGCTGCTTCACCGCCTCGCGGATCAGTTCGCGCAGCCGCTCCAGGGCATCCTCGCGGTTCTGCTCCTGGGTGCGGAAGCGCTGGGCCTTGATGATCACCACGCCGTCCTGGCTGATGCGCTGGTCGCCGAGCGCCAACAGCCGTTCCTTGTAGAAGGGCGGCAGACTGGAGCGCTGGATATCGAAGCGCAGGTGGATGGCGCTGGCGACCTTGTTGACGTTCTGGCCGCCGGCGCCCTGGGCACGGATCGGGTTCAGCTCGATCTCCCAGTCGCCGAGCTCAACGCTGTTGGAAATTTTCAGCATCATGGTCCCCTGGCGGTCAGGATCGGCGCAGCGGCTCGAGCAAGCCGCCCAGGCCGTTGTGGTCGATCTCGTGCATCAGCGCGAGCAGGCGGCCCAGCTCGCTGTCGGGAAAGCCCTCGCGGGCGAACCACGCCAGGTAGGGGCCCGGCAGGTCGGCGAGCAGCCATCCCTGGTACTTGCCGAAGGGCATGCGCATCCTCACCAGCGTCAGCAGGTCCTCGGGGTTCACGTTGCATCCTCGCGGGTGATGGAATTGGCGTGGCCATGCTACCCGGATCAGGTCGCCTTGCCCATGGCCGGCAGCTCGGCCTCCAGCACCCGGTTGCGTCCCTCGCGCTTGGCGCGATAGAGGGCCTGGTCGGCGCGCTCCATCAGCGCATCGGCACTCTCGCCGGCGGAGAACTCGGTGACTCCCGCCGAGAGGGTCAGCGTCAGCGGGGGCTGCTCCAGGGGCGTGGCGGCGAGTTGCAGCCGCAGTCTCTCCATGGCGCGCCACCCCTCGCGCCGGGAAATGCCGGGCAGGACCACCATGAACTCCTCGCCGCCCATGCGCACCAGATGGTCGTGCTGACGCAGGGTCGAGCGCATGCGCGAGGCCGCCTCGCGCAGCACGGCGTCGCCGGCGGCATGGCCATGGCGGTCGTTGACGCGCTTGAAGTGGTCCAGGTCGCAGGTCGCCACGCAGAGCGGGGTGACGTAGCGCTGGCTGCGTGCGATCTCCTCCTCCAGCAGCGCCAGGCCGGCACGCCGATTGAGCAGCCCGGTGAGCTCGTCGTGGCGGGCCAGGAACTCGAGGCGCTGCTCCATCTCCTTGCGCGTGGTGATATCCACAACGAAAGTCACCTTCTTTACCGCCCCGTCGGCGTCGGCGATGCGCGCTGCCCGGGCCAGGATATTGTGCAGCTCGCCGTCCTTGCCGTGTACTTCCCACTCCTGGGCCAGCTCCTCGTCGTCCTCGCCGGCGATGAAGCGCTCATGCAGTGCCTGGAGGGCCGCACGGTTGGCCTCGGGTACCACCATTGGGGCCGGCCCAGCAGTTCCTCCTCGCGGTAACCATAGAACTCGCAGTAGGCCGGGTTGACCATCTCGAAGTGGCCCTCGGCATCGGTCACGCAGATGCCGATGGGCGCGGCATGGATGACTCGCGCCATGTTGTCGAAACGGTCCGGTAACAGCGTCATGAGGTGGCACTCTGCGGGGAGGAAACATCCAGGACGGCAGCGAAGGCCGGCGCCAGGTCAGCGCTCAGGGCATCCAGGGCAGGGCGGGCGAAGAAGTAGCCCTGCTGCAGGGGGATGCCGGCCTGGTGGAGCCAGCGGGCTTCTCCGGCTTCCTCGACACCCTCGGCGATCAGGATGATGCCGAGCCGGCGAGCCATCGCCACCATGCCATCGATCAGTGCCTGGCGTCGCAGATCGGCATGGCAGCCCTGGATCAGCTGTCGGTCCAGCTTGAGCTTGTCCG
The DNA here is from genome assembly GCF_021282295.1 of Halomonas sp. G15. Lineage (NCBI taxonomy): Bacteria > Pseudomonadati > Pseudomonadota > Gammaproteobacteria > Oceanospirillales > Halomonadaceae > Halomonas > Halomonas sp. G15. The sequence continues at coordinate 54,682 of NZ_JAJSPA010000004.1, forward strand.
GGGTGAGCTCGGTGAGCAGGTCGAGGTTGGCGTACCCGGTGCCGAAGTCATCCAGGGCGACCCGGAAGCCCATGCGCCGGTAGGCGGTGACGATATCGTGGAGATGCTCCCGGTCGGTGATCTGCTCCGACTCGACCACCTCGAAGATCAGCTTCTCCAGCGGCCAGCCCACGCGTCGCGAGGCTTCCAGCGTGGCCTGGATGCACGCCTCGGGTTCATACACGGCATTGGGCAGGAAGTTGATGGAGAGCGACTCGCGCATGCCCAGTTGGCTGGCCTGTTCGATGGCCCTGACGCGACAGGCCTGGTCGAAGCGGTACAGCAGCTCATCGGTGACTCTCTCCAGCACCTGGCCGGCGGGCTCGCCCCTTGGACCGCGCACCAGGGCCTCGTAAGCGTGTATCTCGCGCCGGTCCAGATCCACGATGGGCTGGAAGGCCATGGTGATATCGAAGGGCAGCTCCCCCTCGCAGCGTTGGCAGTGTCCCGCAACTCTCGCGCAGCCCATGGATCCTCCGGGGGTTCTGTCTGCGATGGATACTCTCCTCGGGGTGGCCCCTGGGCACCCCGAGGATGAAAGTCTTGTTGTTGTCATGGCTGGCGTCAGGGTACAGGGTTTTGTCCGGTGTCGTCCCGCGCTCGGTCTCGTGCGATCAGCCTCGCGCCGGCAGCTCCACCAGCAGCGACTGCCCCGAGAGCCCCTGGGTCACACGGCTGGCGAGGATCTCCAGGATGCCGTCATGCTCGCCCACCAGCCGCGTGGTGGTGACGGTGAGCCCGGGTGACGCCGCCATCGCCTGCTCGCAGATCTCGGCGATGTCGCCGCCCTCGCCAGCGTGGCGGCCGGGGGAGAGGAACAGCATGGCCAGGATCACCTCGCGACCGGCCAGCGCCCGCGAGGCCAGCAGGTCGGCCAGCAGCGGCTCGTTGAAGCGATACTCGTCGCCATCGCGCCGCTCCATGGAGGCGAAGGTGACGCAGCCGGCCTCTTCACTCAGCAGCGCGCCGAGCTGCCCGGCCACATAGTTGCGCACCGCGGCAACCTCGGGGATCGGGCTGCCGTGATCGACCAGCACCACCGTCGGCCGCTCGAGACCGCCAGCGTGCCCCATGACCTGGCGAACATTGTCGGCCAGCAGTCGGGCCAGGCGCAGGTCGAGCTCCGCGAGGGTGTCCACCAGCGGCGCCGCCACCTTGATGGAGAGCCGCGGATACTCTGCCTGCACCTCCGCCAGGCGCTCCGGCAGGTAGCGGGTCAGCGCCTGGCTGGGGCCGAAGAAGAAGGGCACGATGACCAGCTCGGTCACGCCCTCCGCCGCCAGGCGCTCGGCCAGCGGGCCCAGTGTCACCGCCTTCTCCCCCTCCAGCTGCTCGGCGGGGATCTTGTGGGAGTGCAGCAGCGAGGCGGCCTCCACCGGCTCCCCGGTTGCCTGGGCCAGGGCCCCGGCCAGGCGACGCAGGTTGAGCGTGGCCTGGGGGCGCAGGGAGCCGTTGTCGACGAGAAGGATGCGTTTCATGTAAGCCTCGGAGGATGGGGCAGAGGGTGGGTGACGGGGCACTGTGGCGGCGCGCGGGCAACCGGGCGGGAAGGGCTTCACACTACCCAGCCGCGGCGTCGCTGAAAAGTCCGCCGGCAAAAGGCGGTGCAAGGGGAGGACGAGGCGTGGAACAATGAGTCTGTTAAGCAACCATCAGACGCGATGCGACATCAACCGAGCGAGGTCCCATGAATCCCACCATCGAACTGCTCAAGTCCCACCGCTCCGTGCGCAAGTTCACCGACCAGCCTGTCTCCCGGGAGCTGCTGGAGGAGCTGGTCAGTGCCGGCCAGGCCGCCGCCACCTCCAGCCACGTGCAGGCCTACAGCGTCATCCACGTGAAAAACCCGGCGAACCGTGAGGCGATCGCCGAGCTGGCCGGAGGGCAGGGCTACGTGGCCACCTGCGGCGCCTTCCTGGTGTTCTGTGCCGACATGAAGCGCCCCACCGAGGCGGCCGAGCGCACCGGTGCGCGGGTGGTGCGCGGCATGACCGAGCAGCTGCTGGTAGCCAGCGTGGATACCGCCCTGATGGCCCAGAACGTGGCGATTGCCGCGGAATCGGAAGGGCTGGGCATCTGCTACATCGGCGGCATTCGCAACAATCCCCAGCAGATCAGCGACCTGCTGGGCCTGCCGGACCATGTCTACCCGGTGTTCGGCATGTGCCTGGGCTATCCGGCCCATGATCCCGACGTGAAGCCGCGCCTGCCGGTGGAGGCGATCCTCAAGGAGGACACCTACAGCGACGACAGCGAGCTGGTGGCAGCCTATGACGACGCCATGCACGCCTATTACCAGTCGCGCAAGGGCGGCCCCAAGGACACCACCTGGTCGCGGAACCTCACCCCGCTGTTCGACACCAAGCTGCGCCCGCATATGCGCGAGTTCCTGGTCAAGCGCGGCTTCGAGATGAAGTGAGGGCCACGCCCCGGGTTCAGGCGTCGCTACTCTCGAACACCTCGGGGTAGCGCCGCCTGGCGCGCAGCAGGCGCCAGATGGTGATGGCGTTGGTGACCACCACCAGCGCCTCGGCCAGGGTGCCGCCCACGGCGCCTGCCAGCAGGTGGCTGAGCATCCAGGCCACGGCCGCCAGTCCCAGCATCACGCGCATGGGTATGCCTCGCAGCAGGAACATGCCCACCGTGCCCAGCACCATCGCCACCACGGCTGGCAGGTCGGCCCAGCCCTGCCAGGTCGCCAGCGCCGCCACGCCGCTGGCGGCCAGCACCCCGGCCATCACCTTGCCGCTGCCCGGGTAGCGGCGGGCCAGGGCGATGCGCACGATCACCAGCAGGGTCAGCGCCGCCGCGGTCCAGCTCTCCAGGAACAGGAACTGCAGGGCGAAGGCCACGTTGGCCGAGATCAGCAGCACCAGCAGGCGCTCATCCTGCTTGCTGGCGAACGCCAGGATGCACAGCAGCAGTGCGACAAGGCCGAAGAACTGGCCCGCCATGGCGGTGGTGCCTTCCAGCATGGTGGTCTCTCTCCCCAATGATCAGGCGCCCAGCATAGCGGTTGAGGGCGCGGTTGACGCAAGGCACCTGCGCCACGCATCTTGGCAGGGTCGCAAATCGCTGGAGCCGTCATGGAAACGCTGCTCAATGCCCGCTCGGATGTGAGCCAGGCGGCGCTCGCCGCCATCGCCCATATGCCCACCACCAGCCTGCCGGTGCTGATGGATGATGACTTCGCCCGCCGGCTCACCGACGCCGACTTCATGCGCATCGCGGTGCTGCTGGCGCAGAAGAGTTTCGATGAGGGCGGCTGCCCCATCGGCGCGCTGATCATCGACAACGCCACCCGGCGCATCGTCGGCAAGGGGCACAACACCCTGGTGCAGGAGAATCATCCCTATCACCACGGCGAGACCTCCGCCATCCGCGATGCCGGGCGCATCGACTTCAGCCGCACTACACTGTTCACCTCGCTGAGCCCCTGCGAGATCTGCGCCACCCTGCTCACCATGCGCGGCTTCTCCCGGGTGGTGGTGGGCGATGTCACCAACGCTTCGGGTACCGAGCCGCTGCTGCAGAGCCGGGGCGTGCTGGTCGAGATCCTCGAGGACCCGCATGGCGTCGAGCTCTACGCGCGCTTCCGCGCCGAGAAGCCTGAGCTCGACCTCGAGGACTGGAAGGGGCTCTGCGCCACGCGCTGACCCGGCGGGCGTCGCCCTCCCTGTTCATGCCGGCCCTCCGACCGGTGAGCGGCGCTCGCGGTGTTCCAGGGCAGGATCAGTCCAGCACGACCAGGTGGTTGGGCAACTCGTTGCGCTCGTGGGTGGCCGGCACCTGCTCCTTGAGATGCTCGCCGCAGGCCTCGATGCACTCGAGGAAGCCCTGCAGGGTCTCGCCCTCCTTTACCCTCCGGGTGAAGGCCGCCACGATGGACTGCCAGGTCTCGTCGCTGATGCGGGCCGAGATGCCCCGGTCGACCAGGATCTCCACGTAGCGCTCGGCCTCGGAAACGAAGATCAGCATCCCCGTTCCCCCCTCGGTATGGTGAAGCTCCTGCTCCAGGAACTGTCGCCGGGCGAGGTTGCCTGCGCGCCAGTGGCGAACCGCTCGCGGGATCAGCCGGGTGGTGATGGCGGGGCGGCGGAACATCAGGCCCACCACGATGAAGGTCGCCCATTGCACCAGCGTCAGTTCCCAGGCCGAGAACCAGCCGGGGAAGTAGTTGATCGCACCGGGCACCACCAGGGCCAGCAGGCCCGCCCAGAGCAGCGGGATATAGGCGTAGTCGTCCGCCCGCGGTGCCAGCACGGTGACCAGTTCGGCATCGGTGTCGCGCTCGACCCGATGAATCGCCTCGCAGACCTGGCGCTGCTCGTCTTCGCTCAATAAAGCCATGGGGGTCGTGATCTCCGAATCCTGAATGTCATGTCGGTGTCGCCACCGGAAGGGGAAGGCCGGCCTACCAGCCGCCGGACGCACCGCCGCCGCCGAAGCCGCCGCCGCCTCCGCCGAAACCACCCCCACCGCCGAAGCCGCCGCCACCGCGCGACCTACCGCCCAGGGCTCCGCCCAGCAGCATGCCGCCCAGCAGGCCACCGCGACCACCGCGCACCAGGCTCATGACGATCACGAACAGCACGAAGAAGAGGATCGATGCCGGTCCCTTGGGGCCCTGCTCGCCGGGCGGGGCGCCGGAGGTGGCGCTGGTATCCATGGGCTCGCCACCCAGGACCCGGATCATCGCTGCCACGCCCTCGCTGATGCCGCGGGCATAGTCACCCTCGCGGAAGGCCGGCGTCAGGGTCTGGTTGATGATCGCCGAGGACTGGGCGTCGGTCAGGCGCCCCTCGAGGCCATAGCCGACCTCGATGCGCACCTTGCGCTCGTTGGGCGCGACGATCAGCAGGGCGCCGTTGTCCTCCTCGGCCTGGCCGATGCCCCAGTGGCGCCCCAGCTGATAGCCATACTCCTCGATGGGGACGCCCTGAAGCTCGGACAGGGTGGCCACCACCAGCTGCTCGGTGGTGGCCTCCTCGTGGGCCGCCAGCTGCGCGCTCAGGCGAGACTCGGTGGTGGGGTCCAGCAGTTCGGCCTGGTCTACCACGCGGCCGGTCAGGTCGGGAAAGTCGAGCTCCTGGGCTTGAACGTCCTGGGCCTGAAGCCCGACGGCCGTCGTCAGCAGCAGCGCCATCAGCGGAATGCGCAGAAGATCGCTCATTCAAACTCCACCTGGGGGGCCTGGTCCGCGTTCTCGGTCGTGGCTTCGAAACTCTCGCGCAGCGCCATGTCGCTGTAGAGGATGGTGTGCCACAGGCGACCGGGGAAGGTGCGGATCTCGGTGTTGTAGCGCTCGACCGCGGTGATGTAATCGCGCCGCGCCACGGCGATGCGGTTCTCGGTGCCCTCCAGTTGCGACTGCAGGGCCAGGAAGTTCTGGTTCGATTTAAGCTCGGGATAGCGCTCCGATACCGCCATCAGCCGGCTCAGCGCGCCGGTCAGCTGCTGCTGGGCCTGCTCGAACTGGCGCATCTTCTGCGGGTCGTCCAGCGACTCGGCGTCGATCTGGATCGAGGTGGCCTTGGCCCTTGCTTCCACCACGGCGGTCAGGGTCTCCTGCTCCTGGCGGGCAAACCCCTTGACCGTCTCGACCAGGTTGGGCACCAGGTCCGCGCGCCGCTGGTACTGGTTCTCCACCTGGGCCCAGGTGGACTTCACCTGTTCGTCATAGGTGGGGATGTTGTTGACGCCGCAACCCGTCAGCAGCACCGCCATGATCAGCACAAGGGCGAACCGCCAGACGCGAGGGTCGGGTAGCGTGGAGTGTCTCGTCGGCATGGGGGCAGTCATCCTGTCGATGTGAGTCGATGTGAAGAGAAGACCCCCAAGGTACAGCTCGGGCCGATGCGAAGGAAGCGACGTCATGCAGACACGCCTCCAGCCGACATATCAAGGACCGATGCTGACCATCACCGCCGACCAGGCTCTGCCCGGTTACGCCAGCTCGAGCTCCTCCAGCACGGCGGCCAGCGCCTGCCGGCTCTCTCCCTCAAGCGTCTTCAGGGGCAGCGGCAGACAGGGCGACTCGGCGAGCCCCAGCAGCTCCGCCGCGGTGGCGACCACCCGCAGGCTGCCGCCGTGCCGACGGAACAGCGCCCACAGTGGCTCGAGCCGAGTCGACAAGCGTTGGGCCTCCTCGGCATCGCCGGCCCGGGCGGCACGGGTGATGGCCAGGGCGGCCTCGGGGAAGAGGCCGCCGATCACCGAGTACCAGGCCTCGCAGCCGGCATTCAGCCCGGTGGTGGCAAAGGCGTCGCCACTGACGCCGATCGTCACCTCGGGCGGCACCAGGGCGCGTAGCCGCTCGACCCGCTCGCGAGCGGCCGCTGGCTCGGCGGGTACACCCGGAATCTTGATGGAGGCGACATTGGGCAGTGCCGCGATGCGCCCATGCAGCTCGTCGCTGAAGGTGAAGTGGGTGGTGCCGGGGTTGTCGTAGACGCACAGCGGCACCGAAAGCCGGGTGGTGACGGCCTCATAGAGGCCGAAGACCTCCGCATCGGTCAGCGGCTGATAGGACATCGGTGCCAGCAGCACCGCGCTGGCGCCCGTCGCTTCGGCGTCTTCGGCCAGGGCCAGCACATCGCGGGTACGCAGGGCACTGATGCCCACGATCACCGGCACATTGCCGGCACTCTGCACGGCCAGCCTGGCGATGCGTGCGCGTTCGGCGTGGCCGAGGTAGGCATAGCTGCCCGTGGAGCCGAGCGCCCCGATGGAGTCGACACCCGCAGCCACCAGCCTCTCGACCAGGTGGACGAATGCCGCCTCGTCGATGGCGTCCTCGTTCAGGGGCGTCAATGGAAAGGCACTCAGGCCGGTGAGCATGGGCTGTCTCCTGGTTCGGAAATCCGGTGGTGGACTTGCTCGGGAGTATGCCACGGCGGAGACTCGGCACAGCGCATCCGGTCCACCTGCCGGAGAATGACAGCCATTTCGAGGAGGAGTCTTGCATGGAGAGCCAGGTCGAGGCGGGAATTGCCCCGCGCTTGCGGGACCTGCTGATGGGACTGCCCGACGCGGCGCTGCCGATCACCTATCGGCAGGCCGCCGAGGCACTGGGGCTTTCGCCGCCGCGCACCATCCAGCGCGTCGCCCAGGCCCTGGAGGCGCTGATGCGCGAGGACGTCGCCGCAGATCGGCCGATGATCGCCGCCCTGGTGGTCAGTCGCCGAGGCGACCTGCCCCGGCAGGGGTTCTTCGACCTGGCGGTGGCGCTCGGCCGCTTCCCCGCCGACCCGGCGAAGCATGAAGCGGCCTATCGGCAGGAGCTGGAGCGTGTCATGGCGCTGCGGGCGTGACCGGCAGGCGAGGGTAGGGCTGGGTCAGTCGTAGCGGTGCTGCCACCCCTTCACCGCGATCTGCTCCTTGAGCAGCTCCAGCATGTCCACCAGCACCTGCTCGGTGACCTGTTCGGTGTGCGGGTCGGTGCGTAGCCAGGCGTCGAAACCGCTCTCGGCGAGGTGTTCCACCAGGGCGGTGAACTCCGGCGACTGCAGCCCCGCCAGCGCCTCGTTGACCAGGCGGCAGGCCAGGTCGGAGAGCGAGGCCTCGAGCCCGCGGGTCAGCTGGCCGCCCAGCGGCAGGCGCTCCAGGCGGCGGACCTCCGGACTCTCCGCCAGGGTGCGGCCCACCAGGCCGCGCACGTAGCGCAGGATGTCCTCGCGGTTGTGGGTGTAGGCGCTGCCGGCCATCGCCTCCAGGCGCTGGCTGATCTCGTGGATCAGCGCCTGCTGGCGCGGGCGCACCACCTGTTCGACTATGCCGCGGGAGAGCGAGTCACTAGCGCGGATCTCCGCCTGGACGTTATCCAGCAGACGGATGGCGATGCGGTCGGTGAGCTCCTCCAGCAGGATGTCGTAGTACTTGGTGAGCACACCGAAGAGGTACCAGCGGCGCACGTCGATCAGCCCCATGCGCTGCAGGCGGTACAGCAGCGAGATCACGCGCAGGATGCGCAGCAACCGGAAACCGCCCACCGGGATGCAGCCCAGCACGTCGTACCAGTGCACGAAGGGGTAAAAGAACCAGCGGTGGTAGCGCCGTTCGGCGATGGCCACCGCCCAGCCCAGCAGCACGTCGAGCACGAAGACGGCAACGAAGGCCAGGTCGATAGCCAGGAAGTTGGCGTGGACATGGCGCTCGTAGACGCCATGCAGGCCAGGCGCCGCGGCCTCGAAGGCGGCGTTGAGCGGCGCCAGCAGGAAGAGGCTGTCGAACAGCAGCAGCGCCAGGTTGGCGACCACCAGGGCGATGACCAGTAGGTCCCACGCCAGGTGAAACCGCTCCAGGGCGGGATGCAGGCGTCTCTCGCGGGTCTCGCTCATGCTGGCGCCTCCCCGGGCTGGTTGGCCGGCCCGGCTACTTGAAGCGCGAGCGGGCCTTCTCGAAGGCGTCGCTCATCGACTCCCAGGCGCGCTCCGCCCCGGCGCGGATGTCATCCCAGGCATCGTCGCCGGACTCGCGCAGCTCCTCCAGCTTCCGGCGCATCTCCTCGCGCCTCTCCTCCAGGCGCTCGGCCTCCTTCTCCCGCTCGATGCGGGCATCGGCGTCGGCGCCGCGGGCCTGGGCCTTCAGCTTGTCGATCTCCGCCTGCCACTCGTCCAGCTTGGCGCGCAGCTTCTGCTCATAGGCTTCTCGATTGCTCATGCGTCACTCTCCTCGTTGTCGACGGTCTGGATGACCTCGAATCCCTCGAAGCTCGGCGGGCCCAGGTAGAGCCCCTCGCGCTTGCTCTGGCCGGCGTTGGCGTGGGCCTTGCGGAAGGCCTCGGAGCGGGTCCAGGCCTCGAAGTCCTCCCGCGAGCGCCACACGGTATGGGAAGCATAGAGCACATGATCCTCGCGCTCCGGTCCGCGCAGCATATGGAAGGCCTCGAAGCCGGGCAGCCCCTGCAGGTGGGTCTCGCGCTCCAGCCAGATCTGCTCGAACTCCTCCGTGCGCTCGGGGTTGACCCGGAAGCGGTTCATGGCGATGTACACGGGCATCTCCTGTTGGGGGTGAAAGGTCTTCTCGACGATGACAGCTACCCACCGGCGGGACAAGGCCGCCGCAGCGTCTGCCATCCTTGTCGATATCGCCATGCTGCGTCACGCTGGGGGAAGTGCCGACTCGCTGCTTTCTGCCCGTCGGCGACGATCGGGTACCGGCAACGACCCACCACTTCGACGCGCTCTTGCGGAGGATGAATGATGCGGCTTTCGAGCACGGGGTTCGCCATCCTCGGGGCCGGGCTGATCGCGATCAGCTACGGTCTCGCCCGTTTCGCCTTCGGTCTCTTCGTCCCCCCAATCCGTGACGAGCTGGACCTCTCCTCCTACGTGATCGGTATCATCGGCTCGCTGCCTCTGATCAGCTTCCTGCTGGCCACCGCGATCGCGCCTCTCGTCACCCGCGTCCTCGGCGCCTGATATGCGGCGGTGCTCTCCGGCGGCTTTGGCGTCGCCGGACTCATGCTGATCAGCCGAGCCACCGGCCCGATGATGCTCGCGTCGGGGGTGTTCGCCTGCGGCATCTGCACCGGCCTGATGATGCCCGCGCTCACCGCCGCCATGCAGGCGGTGGTGCGGCGCTCGCTGCACGGGCGGGTCAGCTCGGTGATGAACGCGGGCACCAGCATCGGCGTGATCGTGGCGGTGCCCACGGTGCTGTTCATGGTGGGTGCCTGGCGAATCGCCTACCTCTCCTTCGCCGTGCTGGCCGTGCTCGGGGTGATCGCCGCCTGGCTCTTCCTGCCCTCGGTCACACGCATCGTGCCGTCGGATGCCGCGGACCCGCCGCCGCTCAACGAACTGCCCTGGTCGCGGCTGGTTCGGCTCACCCTCTTCGCCTACGTGATGGGCTTCGTCTCCGCCGCCTACTGGATCTTCGCTCCCGACCTGGTGGTGACCCTCGGCGGGTTGCCCGCCAGCGTCACCGCCTGGCTGTGGCTGGCAGTGGGCGTTGCCGGCCTCGGCGGCGCCGTGGTGGCCGACCTGGCCGATCGCAACAACCCGCCGATCACCCAGGCGCTGATGCTGATGATGCTCTCCGCGAGCCTGGCGCTGCTCGCCGCGAGCCCCGATCAGCCGCTGTTGACGGCCTTCTCCGCGCTGGTCTTCGGCCTGGCCTACATGAGCCTGACTGGCCTTTACCTGATGACTGGCATCCGCCTGCTGCCCGGTCGGCTCTCGGTGGGGCCGGTGCTGCCCTTCATGGCGGTATCGCTCGGCCAGGCCACCGGCTCGCCGATGGTCGGCGTGCTGGTCGACGGCTTCGGCTACGCCGACGCCTTCGCCATGTTCGCCGCGCTGGGCATTCTGGTGGCCGTGCTATCGCCCTTCTACCCGGGCGCCATCGCCCAGGCGGAGGAGGAAGAGGTCGCCGAGGAGGACACCGGCCTCCAGGCGGCATACGACCACCAACTCCAGAACGAGGAGGGCGAGCCGCTGGAGGACCCCCTCGAGGAGGAGGAAGAGCAGGCCGCCGCGTCCTCATGAGCGGCCCCGATGGCCGGGCGCTCGCCCGGCCATGCCATGCCTTGTTCGACGTTAGTTGTAAGCGATCTGCCGTCGGCACCGGCGGCCAGGACTGTTACGCTACGTAAACGAATATTAGAAAAAACACACAGGGAACCGTCATGGACGATGCCTCCGAGCCGCGCATCACGCTGCACCCGCATTCCCGCCGGGTGCGCGTAGTCATCGATGGCACCCTGCTGGCCGACACCACCCGCGCCATCGAACTGCGTGAACGTGGCTACCCACCCCGGCAGTACCTTCCCCGCGACGACGTGCGCATGGACCTGCTGACCCCCTCCGACACCGTGACCCACTGCCCCTTCAAGGGTGATGCCTCGTACTTCTTGTTTGGCGAGCACAAGGATGTAGCGTGGAGTTATGAGCAGCCGAACGACGGGACGGAAGCGATCAAGGGGAGGGTGGTCTTTTATGGTGACTGTTGATGGCCTGAAATATGATGCACTGTCCTGGTTTTTCTGTAGTTGAAATATGGGGATATGCCTCCAATTTTTCTTTGGTTGCACGGGTGGTGGAGGGCTGAATGGCAGAAAATGGAAACGGTAGACTGGCAGTGCTAATAGATGCAGATAACGCGCAGGCATCTGTATGCGCAGAGTTGCTGGCAGAGATTTCAAAACTTGGCGTGGCAAGTGTAAAAAGAGCATACGGAGATTGGACAACAACAAACTTGAAAGGGTGGAAGCCTCATTTGCACAAGCATGCCATCCAGCCTGTACAGCAGTTTAGTTACACACAAGGAAAAAATTCGACAGATTCGTCGCTTATCATTGATGCAATGGATTTGCTTCATGAAGATAGGCTTGATGGATTCTGTCTGGTTTCCTCAGATAGTGATTTCACGAGACTTGCAAACAGATTGCGTGAGAGTGGGATGGTTGTGTATGGTTTTGGGGAAAAGAAAACACCAGGACCTTTTGTTTCTGCGTGTGATAAATTTATATATACAGAAATATTGCGTAGGCATGCAGATTCTGATGAATCCGATGAGTCTGGTAATATTAATCTAAGGTCGATTATGATATCGGCTGTTGATGCGGTGTCCAGAGATGATGGCTGGGCATCCTTGTCTGCTGTTGGAAGTTATATTAATAAAAACACCCCTTCGTTCGATTCGCGGAATTATGGGTACGATAAGTTGGGAAAATTAGTTAGGGCGTTGGGTTATTTAGAAGTGAGCGAAAGGGCGGTAGGAGATAATTCTGTGCATACGCATATTTATATTAGGGAGAAGGCGTTATAAAAAGTGAGTGGCGGACAAGCTGCTGGTTACTTCGCTTTCAGTGGCAGACTGGCAGGTGAATATCGTCACATCACACTCTACTCACGCCTCGCCTTCCACTTCCTGACTTATCACCACCCGGTTTCTGCCGCCGTGCTTGCCGGCGTAGAGGGCGCGGTCGGCCTGCTGGATCAGGGCGTCCAGGTCGGCGTCCTCGTCGAGGCCCCCGGCGATACCGACGGTGACGGTCAGGCGGTGGTCGGGCATCGCCTCCATCACCTTAAGCTCGCTGACTTTCCGCTGCAGGCGCTCCGCCACCATCAGGGCGTCCTTGGGGTGGGTATCCGGCAGGGCGACGATGAACTCCTCCCCGCCGAAGCGGCCGATCACGTCCTGGGGCCGCAGGGAGTGCTTGCAGGTCTGCGCGATGGCCGCCAGCACCCGGTCGCCCTGGCCGTGCCCCCAGGTGTCGTTGATAGCCTTGAAGTGGTCCACGTCGATCATGAACAGGCTGAAGGCCGCCTGCTCGTGCCGCGCGCGGCGCAGCAGCGCCTCGGCGCGGGCCATGAAGTGGCGGCGCGAGTCGAGGCCGGTCAGCGCATCCTGTTCGGCGACCTGACGCAGTTGTGCCTCCAGCGACTTGCGATGGGCGATCTCCTCCATCAGCTGGCGGTTCTGCACCCGCTCCTCCTCGAGCAGCGCGAACTGCGTCCGCTGCAGCCTTTCCAGGCGCAGCAGGGCGAAGAAGCCCACGGCGTTGGTCATCACCAGCAGCAGCCCGATGCGCAGCACCACCACGGCCGGGATGTCGGTCATCACCACCGCCGCGGCGAGGAACCCCAGGTTGAGGTAGAGGCTGGCGAAGGCCACCACCGGCAGCAGGTTGGGGATCAGCAGGTAGAAGGCGATGGTGGCCACCACCAGCGCGGTGACCTGGGTGGCGAGGCTCTCGGGGCGCAGGAGCGCGATCAGGATGATGCCCGTCGCCAGTATCCACAGGGGCAGGGCGTGCAGCCACAGCCGGCGGCTGAAGTCGCCGAGGCGCCCGATCGCGACCGCGAGGGCCAGGCAGGCGACCACCACCACCAGGCGCATGGTGAGCAGCAGGGTGAGCTCGATGCCGGCGTCGAGGTAGTGGTAGTCGGAGATGGCGAACATGCCGAAGACCAGCGCCGCCACGCAGATCGCCACGCTAGACTCGAGGCGCACCCGGGGCGCGATCTCCCGGCGATAGCTCGCCTCCCTGGCCGGTTCCTGGAACTGGCCGGTGAGCCGGTGCAGCGCATAGCGTGGTGTGGGTGATGACAAGGGCCGTTCTCCCGGTCCTGGGGTGGTCGATGGCGTAGCAGGGTGGCGCCCGTGACGCCGCCGACCCGCAGCAATATAAGCGTTACAAGGTGACGGGAAAACGGCTGGCCGCCAACGTTCAGCCCCCGAGCCGGCTCTCTGCGGCTAGCAGGTTCGCTCTCACAAGAGTGGGGGAAGACGTTGTCGCAGCTTGCTTCGGTAGGTGGAGGTGACTCGATCGCCACCTGACATATGATGAGCCATCACGATCAACTACCAGGTTTGCTGAGTATTCTGCAGCAGGGTCCGGGGTGTGAATCGCTCACCGTGCATGGGTTTGCCTATCGAGGCTATGGAAGAAGTTCTCCTCATCGTAGGTGAGTCAATTCTCCTTGTGGCTGGGCCTTGATTGACGCCTGTCATGGCTCCAGAGGACCCGGCACTTGATTTAGGCTGGAACCCCTTGTCGCGACCAGAACAATGCCACGGCTATCGGAATGCCGCCAGGGCTGCTTCGAGCGACGCCTGCTGACGCTCTTCGTACAGTGCAATCTCATCGATAACAGCCCCATCCAACGCCGCCTCGAACTGCGCCTGGTTTGACTGGGCGGTGTATTCGTCGCGGGCATCATCTCCCAGATTGGACTGGAAGATTCCGGCTGCGCTGACTGGTAGGAAATCTTCGTAGATCATGGGGCTTGCGACGAGTGCACCCGCCTCGATCAGTGCCTCCACATCGTCATTCGGGTCGGCTTGCACGCCTGGTACAGCAAAGTATTGATAGAAGGCGAGCCCTTCCCGTCGGAGGGTGTCGTGATCATCGGGAAACGCCTCAAACACCGAGGCAAGCTGGGCCTGATGGCTATCATTATCCGCTGCACTGCCTTGCTGGCGGGATTCAGCAAGCAGGCGATCGTAGAGTTCGCGCCCTTTATGCGTCAGTGCCACACCTCTCTGTTCGATCTCTCCAAACCGTGCGGTGTGCTGTCCCTCTTCGTCGTCGGCAAAATCAATTGTTTCCTCGAGCGCCTTGAAGCTGGTCTGGCGCAGCAGAATGGGGCACCGGCGACGAGGGGGACCCTCGATGATCGTCTTGGGGTCGATGCCGACCTGGCTCATGCGGCGCTGAACTTCATCAATATCAAGGGTGCGTGGGGTCAGGTGGTTGATATGTGGGCCACGGAAGCAGACGACATCTGCAATGAGCCGATGCTCGGCACTCAGCGCACGATATGTGGACAGCTCAACGGTGGCTTGTCGGTGCCAGCGGAATGTTTCGAGAGCTTCGTTCACGAATCGATTCGCCTGGTCTGCATTCAAGCCGCCCTGGGTCTCTGCAGTCGCGACCAGTTTGCGGGCTGTCGGTGTAAAAATGTCCCGAGCCGCGAGAATCTCCGAGGCTCGGTCGCGCAACTCGGTGTTTTCAATCAACTCCATGCGCAGCAGCGAGGTGAACACTCGGAAGGGGTTGCGATTGAGCGCCTTGTCGTCTAACGGCCGGAATGCGGTGGAGTGGACCGGTACACCGGCCATCGAGAGATCGTAGTAGCCCACCGGATGCATGCCCATCACTGCGAACAGCCGGCGCAGCATGGCCAGTTCCTGCGCGGTGCCCACGCGAATGGCACCGTGACGTTCGACATCCAGCCGAGCCAATTCACCACTCTGGTCAAGTTCCATCGCCAGAGTCGGGTTGGCATCGAGGACCTCTCTGTTGATCGTCTCGACCAACTCGATCAGGGTGCCGTACTGCGGTACCTCCTGGCGGTACATCTCAGACATGGCACGGGAGAACATGTCGCGAATCTGGTCCTGAGGGAGCCACTGGCTCATTGTTGTCTCCTCGCTGGTGGGGCTGGGGCGAACGATTACGTTTAGCATCTCCGGTTCCCGTACCCTTGGCAACCGGTCACCATCGTAGTCGCCATCCTACCAGTCCCACTACCGCCAAATCTTCCGCGTGAGGATTCGAAGGTAGTTGTCCTGAGCCCGCCCATCACGAGCCTGGTGTAAGGCATGCTCTACGGGGCGAGCAGTGTAACCTGGCGTCAAGCAGCGCTGCCTGGCGGGTCGTCGACACCCCCGTGTGATCTGATTCATTTCCGTTAACCACCTCAATTGAGTGGGACGGAAAAGGCGTGTATCAAGGATAAGGGCGAGAGTGAGGGGGGCGAATCCTGCGCGTGTAAACTAAAGTCGCATACCGACCCTGCCACCTCGCACAGTACGCTGGTGAAAATTTGCGGATAAAATGTCCGCTTAGCGGACAAATATGTCGGATTTAGGAGACAAACCATGAAAACGTTTCTCAAGGCACTCACTGCCGCTAGCTGCGGTAGTGCCATGGCGCTGGCCCTCTCAGTGTCTACCGCGCATGCACAGGAGTGGCCCACTGACGATGTGCGTCTGGTGGTGCCCTATGCCCCGGGCGGAACCACCGACGTGCTTTCCCGCCGCGTGGCGGACCTGCTGCAGGATGAGCTCGACGCCAACGTGGTGGTCGAGAACCGCCCTGGGGCCGGCTCTACGGTTGCTACTGGCCGCCTTGCCCGCGGTGGGCGCGATTCGGATCACACAATCCTGATGGCTTCGCCGGGGCACACCATCGGCGCTGCCATCTATCCCGACCTTGCCTATGATCCGGTCGAGGACTTCGTGTTCATCCAGAACATGATCGATATTCCCAACGTGATGGTGGTTCCGGCTGACAGCCCCTACGATAGCGTGCTGGAATTCGTCGAGGCGGCAAAAGAGCAGAACATGACCTTCAGCCACAGCGGCGTAGGCAGTTCCATCCATATGTCGGGCGAGCTGTTCAAGACTCTGACAGAAACGAATATGACCGCAGTACCTTTCGCTGGCAGTGGTGCAGCGCTGCCGGCCCTGCTGGGTGGTGACGTCGATGTGTCTTTCGAGAACATGCCCACCGTGTTCTCTCATATCCAGTCCGGTGATCTGAAGGCGTTGGCGGTGACCTCCGCCGAGCGCTCCGAGTACCTGCCCGAGGTACCGACCCTTAATGAGATCGGCGAGTACAACCTCGACGAGTTTGTCACCACCGCCTGGTTCGGCCTGATCGCACATGAATCCTTCCCGGAAGAGGCGACCGAGACCATGCAGGAAGCTCTGAAGAAGGTAATGGAGCGTGAGGAGTTCCTGAGTTTCGTCGAGCAGCTGGGAGCCGAGCCTGGCACCGTCGCCGGCGACGAGTTCAAGGCCTTCATTGCCGATGAAGTTGCCCGTTGGGATGAAGTGGCGGCTGAAGCCGGTATTCGCCAAGAGTAAGTCATTGGTTAATACATAGCTGGTGAGGCGAGGGCCCGGCCTTCGCCTCAATTGGTTTCCATGTCGAGCGATTCACGTGGAGAGGGTATCCCCGATGACGAAGTCTCACTCTACCGGCGGCACGCTGATCAAGGACCCGTGGGACGTGGTCGCGGGTGCAGTGCTGCTGGGCTTTTCATTGTTGCTCCTGTTCTACCTGGTGCCCAACTACATCGGTGAACCACCAATCCTGCAGAACCCGATGATGTCCCCACGCTGGTTGCCGACGATTGTCGGCTGGCTGTTGTTGGTGTTTTCGCTGCTGATGATGCTCCAGGGGGTGCTGGTCGCCGACGATGGCGAGGACAGCGGGCGTCGCTTCGAGTGTGGTCCCTGGATGCGCTTCGCCCTGATGGTGTTGGCACTGGTGGTCTATGTTGGCCTGTTCGAGATGCTGGGCGCGATCATCAGCGGCATTCTCGCCACCCTGATACTGTTCATCGCCCACCCGGTGCGTATCTGGTGGGTTTACGGTCTGGCCATCGCCTTCCCGGTAGGCGTTTCGCTTCTGTTTACCGAGGTCATGAACGTCCCACTGCCGATGATGCCGCTCTGAGGGGTCGGCACTCACTGAAGATCAGGTGACATATGGAAAACTTTACGGAAGTGCTGCAGCTCTTCTTGGCTACCGAGAATTTCCTGGCGATTGCCATCGGCGTGGTTATTGGCGTGACGGTCGGCTCTATTCCCGGCTTGACGGCAACCATGGCCGTGGCCCTGGCATTACCCTTTACCTTCTCCATGGAGCCAGTGGCGGCAATCCTGCTGCTTGTGGGCATTTACAAGGGCGGCATGTATGGCGGGTCGATCACCGCCATCCTGATTCGTACCCCGGGCTCGCCGGCGTCTGCCTGTACCCTGCTGGACGGCTATCCCATGGCCCAGCAGGGGGAAGCGAAGAAGGCGCTGAAGATGGCGCTCTACTCCTCCGTGATAGCGGACTTCATCTCCAACATCGCGCTGATCTTCTTTGCCGCCTACCTGGCCAAGATTGCCCTCAACTTCGGTGCCCCTGAGTTCTTCTGGCTGATCTGCTTTTCCCTGACCATCATCATCTCGCTTGCCAGTGGCTCGATGATAAAGGGCCTGATTGCGGCACTGCTTGGGATCCTTCTCTCGCTGGTAGGACTGGATTCGGTGTTTGGCTCGCAGCGTCTAACCTTCGGCAACTACAACCTGATGGACAGCATCTCGTTCATCCCGCTGTTGATCGGCCTCTTTGCCATCCCGGAGATCATCGAGTTCTATCGCAAGAAGGTGGTACCCCACCTGACCGCCAAGGCCAGTGGCGCTGGCGTATCATGGGCGGAACTCAAGCACAGCCTCAAGAGCATCGTTCGTGGCAGCCTGATTGGTGTGGCCATCGGTGCCATTCCTGGTACCGGAGCTACCGCAGCTGCATTCATCTCGTACAGCGATGCCAAGCGCCGCTCACCCCACCCGGAGCGCTTCGGCAAGGGCGAGGTGGAAGGGGTGGCCGCCTCCGAGGCGGGCAACAACGGCGTCGCGGGGGCAACCCTGATCCCGTTGCTTTCATTGGGGATTCCCGGGGATGTGATCACGGCCATCATCCTTGGCGCCTTCATGGTTCACGGACTGACTCCTGGCCCGCTCATGTTCCAAGAGAACCTGAGCCTGATCTATGCGTTATTCCTAGGAATCATGCTCAGCTCGGTGATCCTGCTGTTCGTGGGTAACGCGGCAATCCGCTATTTCTCTCTGATCGCCGATATTCCCAAGGCGATCCTCTTCCCGATCGTGCTGATGTTCTGCGTGTACGGGGCCTATGCGGTCAACAATGACACCTTCGATGTCTGGCTGATGCTGGCCTTCGGGCTTCTGGGCTATGTGTTCAACCGTACCGGCATTCCCGCCGCCCCTTTCCTGATTGGCTTCATCCTGGGCCCGATGTTCGAGGACAACCTGCGGCGATCGCTGCTGATCGGCTCCAACGATCTGTCCATCTTCGTGCGTGGCCCGATCACCTGGTTCTTTATCGCCTTGACACTAGGCTCCATCCTGTTGGCCCTCTATCGATTCATGACCAGGCGGCACAAGGCAAAGCATCGCGCGGATGAACCCGGGCAGGGGGTGTGACGGGCCGGGCATCGCGATCCCCGGTAATCGGCCTGTGGTCCACGCGATGGGTCAGAGGATAAGGAAGGCGAGCCGGCCACCCTGTGGGGCCGGCTCGCTCGTTACCAGGGAGGGGATTGAACCATGAGGACGAGCAGCAAGAAGGCGCTGGCGAGCCGCTGGTCGAGTCACCTGCTTGCCGGCGTGTTCGTGCTTGCCGTGGTGCATCTGTTGAGTGGCGCAACACTGGCCGAGAACCTGGCGCAACTACTGCTGGTGGGCTTTCTGCTACTGGGGTGGTCGCGTTTCAGTTCGATGGCTCGCCTGCTGGCGTTGGCCTGTATCGCCGTGTCACTCCTCGCGCTGTGGCGACTCCCATCACCCTGGGCGGTGCTTCATGAGGCTGGGGGTGGCTTCGTTTTCCTGGCCGCGTTCATGACGGCACTTTCGCTGCTGCGCCTGCCGGCCTACCGTTCGCGGCTCATACGTCGCTGCGGCCAGAGCCTGCTGATGCAGCCTCCCACCTGGCGCTACCCGATGCTCTCGCTGGGCTCCACACTGTTCGGCATCGTGCTCAACTTCGGCGTGTTGAACCTGTTCATGTCGATGATCGACAAGGCCAATACCCTCGGCTCGGCACAGGGACGGGTGTGGCTGCAGGAAGTGCGCCGTCGGCGCATGCTGGTGGCTACCTTGCGCGGCTTTACCCTGGCGCCGTTGGTCTCGCCGCTGGGTATCGGTGTCGCGGTGGTCCTGGGCAAACTTGAGCCACTGACCTGGATCGAGCTATTTCCCTATGTGCTGGTGTCGGCCATCGTGCTGTTCCTACTGGGTTGGGCCTGCGACCAGGGGGCGGGCCCCCGCCCGCGAGCCGGTGCAATCGTCACCGAGCGGCCCTCGCTGATGCCCCTGGCGAACTTCAGCATGCTGCTGCTGGCACTGGTGGCTTTGGTTTTTGCTCTTTCCTTCTTGCTCTCGCTGCGCCTGCCTCAGGCCGTATTGATCGGTGTGCCGCTGGGGGCCTGGGTGTGGCTGGCCTGGCAGTGTCGCAGTGTTGGTCCTGCTGGCGTGGGGCCGGCCACCGCCTTGCTGGCCCGTCGCCTGCCCGATGTGCTGGGCGGGATCGGGAATGAAGTGGTGGCGCTGGGCTCGGGCGCCTACCTCGGCTCACTCAGCGTGGCACTGCTCGACCCTGCTCAGCTGGAAGGAGTATCGACTCTGCTGGTCGCCCTCGGCAGTTGGTTGCCGGTACTGGCCCTGCTGATGGTCGTGGTGCTTGCCCAAGTCGGGATCAATCCGATCATCAGCGTAACCTTCCTGACCAGCATGGTCGCTCAGGTAGGGCTGGAGGGCGTGTCTTTGCCGCTCTTGGGGGCGGCCTTGCTGGCAGGGTGGTCGTTGACCATGGTGTCGTCGCCGTTCACGGCGGCGATGATGATCATGTCACGCTTCACGGGAATGACCGCCAGACAGATCGGCCTGCGTTGGAACGGTGCCTTTTTGGCGGCCTCTCTGGCGATGGCCGCCGTGCTCTTTCGCTTGGCGAGTTGAGTGGGCAGTTTCCTCAGCCCACGGTCACACCGCCGCAGACGTACAGCGTCTGCCCGGTGATGAAACTGCTGCGGGTGTCGCAGAAGAAGCTGACCGCCTGAGCCACATCCTCGGGCTGCCCCATGCGTTGCACAGGGATGTTTTCGATGATGCGACGCGCGCGCTCGGAGTCGGGGGGATTGTTCTCCCAGAACGCTGTGGTGGCGATGGGGCCCGGCGCCACACAGTTGACGGTGATACCGTCGGCGGCCAGCTCCAGCGCCCAGGTGCGGGCCATGGCCTGCAATGCGCCCTTGGTGGCGCTGTAGAGGGTGCGAGCCTCCTTGCCCAGTACCACGCGGCTGGCGTTCATGACGATGCGTCCCTGGCCGTGCCTACGCATGCTGGGAAGGAGGGCCTGGGTACACACCAGGGCGGAGCGCACGTTGAGGTGCATCAGCGGATCGAAGTCCTCGACGCGGGTATCGTCGAGCAGGGCGGGGCGGACCACGCCAACATTGTTGACGAGACACGTCACCGGGTGGGCATCGGCAATCTCTTCGGCCACCTGGCGAGTGGCCTGCGCGTCACCGAGGTCGACCTGATGTGCATCGGCTTGCAGTGACTCTGCCTCTGGGGTCTCGATGTCCAGCACGATGGTGCGATAGCCATCTTGCTGCAGGCGCAGCGCAATGGCCTGGCCGATATTGCGGGCCCCGCCAGTGACGACAGCACAGGGGTTAGACATGGGGAAATCCTTCCGGTTGAGGGACAAGGGTGCGGCGAGAGGGATCTGATATCAGATTGTTCGTTATATCTACAAGTGTTCGCATTAAGTCAATTGTCCGCGTCTGACCATCGAAACCAAGGCGACCCTTGTCGCCCCGGGATGGGGACGCCGAGTGAAAGGGAGAAGTTCATGAATACATCTTGTCGGGGTGTCGTGATCGGTGCCGGGACCATGGGAGCCAACCTGGCGAGATTGATGCTGCGTAACGGTATGGCGGTGACGGTGCTGGATGTCGACCCCAGTGCCCTGGCGCGTTGTCGCCAGGCCTTGCGCTCGGAAACGGGCAGTGGGGAGCAGCCCCGCTTCGTCAGTGACTGGGTGCAGATCAGCAAGTGCGATGTCGTGGTGGAAAGTGTAACCGAAGACTTGAGGCTCAAGCAGCGTGTGCTGAAGGAGGTGGAGGGCCATGTTGGTGAGGCGACGTTGATCCTGACCAATACCTCGGGGCTTTCCATCGATGAACTGGCCCAGGTGTTGACCCATCCTGCGCGATTCATGGGAGCGCACTTCTTTAACCCCGCTGATCTGATTCCGTCCGTGGAAGTCGTGCCGGGCCGGTCCACGTCAGATGCATGCGTAGAGCGCGCGTCCGAGTGGCTGAGACAACTAGGCAAGCGACCGGCCGTGCTCAGGCACTGCGTGCCGGGCTTCGTGGCCAATCGCCTCCAGCATGCACTGATGCGCGAGTGCCTGGCCTTGCTGGAGCAGGGGGTGATCGACGCCGAGGCGCTGGATGATCTGGTCCGCTACTCCATCGGCATTCGCCTGGCCATCAATGGGCCGCTGCGACAGCGTGATCTCAATGGTCTGGATACGCATCTCAATATCGCCCGCTATCTCTATGATGACCTCGAGAGTCGCACCACGCCGGGCCCACTGCTCGAGAGTCTGGTGGCAGAAGGTCGCCTGGGTCGCAAGAGCGGACGTGGTTTTCATGAGTGGCCTGAAGGCAATGCCGAGGCCTGCGATCGACATGAGCGAATGCTCCTCGAGCGGCTGCTTGCCATTATGGAAGATGAGTAGGGTTGATTGAGGGGAGGTTGGCTACCGAAAGCGCCATGATGAGGAATGGCGCTTTCGGCAGGGGAGCAATCGAGGGTCGATGGTTACTCTTGTGCCTCACGGATCATGTTGCGTGAGATGATCACCTGCTGGATCTGGGTTGTTCCTTCATACAGGCGGAAGAGCCTGACGTCACGGTAGAAACGCTCAACGGCGTATTCACTGATATAGCCGGCCCCGCCATGGATCTGGACGCCCCTGTCGGCTACTCGGCTGCACATTTCCGTGGCAAACATCTTGGCACAGGAGGCTTCGGTGCCGACGTTCAGCCCTTCGTCACGCTTGCGCGCGGCATCCAGGACCATGCACTTGGCGGCGTAGATCTCGGCCTTGGAATCGGCCAGCATGCCCTGAATCAGCTGGAACTCGGCGATCGCACGGCCGAACTGCTTTCTTTCCATGGCGTAGCGGAGGGAGTCCTCCAGTACGCGTTCGGCAGCCCCGACGGCGATGGCGGCGATGTGGAGGCGCCCCTTGTCGAGGACCTTCATGGCGGTCTTGAATCCGACGCCCTCCTGCTCGCCAATCAACGCGCTGGCAGGAACCCGGACATTGTCGAAGATCACATCGGCCGTGTGGGCGCCCTTCTGGCCCATCTTCTTGTCGCGCTTGCCGATGGTGATCCCTTGCGTCGTGGCATCCACGATGAAGGCGCTGATCCCCTTGGCACCTTTGATCTCGGGGTTGGTGCGAGCCATCACGGTAAAGATGCCGGCGTGTGGGGCATTGGTGATAAAGCGCTTGGTGCCATTGATGAGGTAGCCATCGCCATCCTTGACCGCCGTGGTCCTCAGCGACGCGGCATCGGAGCCGGAGTCGGGCTCGGTCAGGCAGAATGAGCTGAGAATCTCGCCGCTGGCCAGCCTGGGCAGGTAGGTGGCCTTCTGTTCGTCGGTGCCGTCAAGCAGGATGCCGATGGAACCGATACCGTTGTTGGTGCCTATGAAGGAGCGGAAGGCCGGGGAAGTCCTGCCGAGCTCGAAGGCAATATTGACCTCCTCCTCCATCGTCACCCCGAGACCACCAAACTCCTCGGGAATGGTAAGACCGAAAAGTCCCATATCACGCATCTGCGAGGCAATATCCGCGGGGATCTCGTCGGTCTCGGCAACCTCTTCTTCCCTGGGAACGAGAACCTCGTTGACGAAGCTCCGAATGGAGTCAAGCAGAATCTGCAGGGTTTCCTGGTCGCGAATCATGGTGTTTCCTCCTGGAGGTGGTGGCCCGGTAGCCAGCTCTTCATATGGATCAAGAGATTTGCGTCTGTATATCGTTGACCAGCTGCACCAGTCTTGGCCCGATGAACTCCTCGAGCTTCTCGCGCGAAATCTGAAACTCGGGACCACCGCAGTTGAACGACAGAATGCCAAGCTGTGGATGGTGCAGGGGGACCGCAACTGCATTGACCTTGCGCTGCCATTCACCGATCGACAGGCAGTAGCCATAGTCTGCGTAGTCGCGGAAGGCGCGCTCCAGGGCCCTGCGTATTCTCGGCCACTCATCGGGATGGTGGTCCCGGATATGTCCCATCAGTACCTCGGCCTCTTCGCGTGGCATGGCCGCCAGGCAGGCGCGACCGGCCGAGCTCTGGTAGATGGGCAGGCGCGTCCCAATCTGGCGGCGGATCGTCGACTGCAGAGCGCTCTGGACGACATCCAGATAGACCATATCCAGCCGGTCGCGAGCTGACATGGCGACGGTGGCCCCGACCTCATTGGCGAGATCGATCATCAGGGGTTGCGCCACCGAGCGTATGGGCAGATTGGAGATCATGGAATAGCCGAATGACATGACCCCCACGTCCAACTGGTACTTGCCCTTGGGCAACGGCCGGAGGTAGCCGAGCTTGGCCAGTGTGTGGGTCAGGCGGCTGATGGTGGGGCGGGGCAGGCCCGTCTTCCTGGCCAGGTCCAGGTTGCTCAACGTGCTGTCGCGAGGCGTGAAACACCGCAGCAGTTCGAGCCCCCTGGCGAGTGCCGTGACGAACTGACGGTCTCTTTCCTGATCGCCAGCCGCATTGATCGGGTCAATCATGACCTTGAAGTCGCTCTGGCTCTCTGGCTTGTTCACCGAGTCACTCTCCGATCCCTGATAGCATGTCGAGATAGTCTGGGCAGGGTTGCAAGCAATGTCAATATTTCAAAACTAATGTCTGCACTGCGGACTTATTTCCGCGCGTCTGCCGCCAACCACATCGGGTGATTATTTATTAAGTCATTGATGTGAAAGGTATATATTTGCCCTTTTTAGTACGCATTGACATTCCTCAGCGTGGCTGTGTAACGTTCCGCATAGCAGCAAAATTAAAGTCCGCACTGCGGACATAAAATTATTCGGAGTCTTAGCATGAGTGACAAGGAGCACCCTCCGGAGGTCTACCTGGAGTCGTTGTCAGAGGGGGTGGCGGTGGTCGTCATCAACCGGCCCGAGACCAAGAATGCTCTCAACGCCGCCGTCAGGCGCCAGCTGGCCGAGCAATTCTCGTCTCTGGGGCAACGTGATGAGGTACGGGTCATCGTGTTGACTGGGGGAGACCAGACCTTCGTCGCCGGTGCCGACGTCAAAGAGTTTGCCACAGCCTCCCCGACCGACATGTACCTGCGCCATAACGAGCGTCTCTGGGACCCCATCGCCCACTGTCCGAAACCAGTGATTGCGGCCGTCAATGGGTTTGCTCTGGGCGGTGGCTGCGAGCTGGCAATGCACTGCGACATCATCGTGGCGGGCGAATCGGCCCGATTCGGGCAGCCCGAGGTGAAGCTCGGCTTGATGCCGGGGGCCGGTGGAACACAGCGACTGGTTCGCGCCGTGGGCAAATTTCAGGCGATGCGCATCCTGATGACGGGCTGCATGGTCAAGGCGCCCGAAGCCTTGCGTATCGGCCTCGTCAGCGAAGTCGTTCCCGATGATGAGACGCTGATGCGCGCCAAGTCACTCGCTCTTGAAATCGCTGCCATGCCATCCCTGGCGGTGGAGCAGATCAAGGAAACAGTGCTCTCCGGCGCGGATATTCCCCTGGAGAGTGCCTTGGTCCTCGAGCGGAAGGCCTTCCAGATGCTGTTCGACACGAAAGATCAGAAGGAAGGGGCTGCCGCCTTTATCGAGAAACGCAAGCCAGACTACCGTGGGGAGGCGTAATGTCCATGCTGCTGAATCGACTGGGAGTCGTAGGGACCGGTGTCATGGGGGCGGGTATCGCTCAAATCGCTGCCCAGGCCGGTCTCGAGGTCTCGCTCTTCGACAAGCGAGAGGGGGCGGCGGTCTCGGCTCGTGATGGCTTGCAAGCCACCTTCCAGAAGCTTGTCGGCAAGGGCAAGCTGTCAAGAGAGTCTTCCGACGCGGCCCTGTCCCGACTCAAGGTTGTCGAGACCATGACGGGGTTGGCGGAGTGTGATGTGGTGGTCGAGGCGATCGTCGAGGATCTTGGCATCAAGCGCAGCCTGTTTTCCGACCTCGAAGGCATCGTCTCCAGTGATTGCATCCTGGCGACCAACACCTCATCGCTGTCTGTTACCGAGATTGCTTCCGGCTTGAAGCTTCCGGGCAGGCTTGCCGGCTTCCACTTCTTCAATCCCGTGCCGCTCATGAAGGTCGTCGAGGTCATCGGTGGCACCGATACCGAGGCATCGGTGCTCGATACCTTGCTCGAGTTGAGCAGCCGGCTGGGCCATACCGGAGTGCGTGCAAAGGACACCCCCGGGTTCATCGTGAACCATGCCGGGCGTGCCTTCGGTACAGAGGGATTGAAGCTCCTCGAAGAGAATGTTGCACCTCCCGACGATATCGACCGAATCCTCAGAGAAAGTGTCGGGTTCCGGATGGGGCCGTTGGAACTGTTCGACTTGACTGGTCTGGATGTGTCGCATCCTGCCATGGAGTCAATTTTCGAGCAGTTCTACCATGACCCTCGCTACCGGCCCTCCTACCTCTCACGGCAGATGCTGAGAGGCAAGCGCCTGGGTCGCAAGACGGGCATGGGCTTCTATCGCTATGAGGGGGGAAAAAAGGCCGAAACGCTTGATCCTCAGCCGGTACCCCAAGTGAGTGACTACCCGCCGGTATGGCTGGGCTGCGACGATGACACCGTGCGTGAGCTAGTCGCGTCTCTGCTCGGTGGCCTGGGCTGTCGACTGGAGCACTCCGATAGCCCCTCTAGGGACGCTCTCTGCCTGCTGGTTCCCTTTGGCGAGGATGCCACCAGTGCCAGCGTACGCTTTGGCGTCGACCCAGCTCGCACCGTATGTCTTGATGCCCTGACGGATCTTGGTGGCCACCGAACCCTGATGGTGACCCCGGTCACACGACAGGATATTCGTGACGCGGCACATGGCCTCCTGGCATCGGATGGTGTTGGGGTCACGATGATTCGTGACAGTGTAGGGTTCGTGTCACAGCGAGTACTCGCAGTGATCGTCAATCTGGCCTGCGAGATCGCTCAGCGTGAGATTGCCACTCCTGCCGATATCGACAACGCCGTGAGGCTGGGGCTCAACTATCCCCAGGGTCCTCTAGCGTGGGGAGATCGTCTGGGATCGAGACGATTGTTGGCGATTCTTGAACGAATGAGTGTGCTGACGGGGGACCCGCGCTATCGTCCCAGCCCATGGCTGCGCAGGCGGGCAATTCTGGGCATATCACTATTGCAGCAGGAGCCGTCGATTCGCTGAACTCGGAGTGTTTATGGTGTTTACTGAACTGGGGTGGTGCTGATGGGTGCGTTGACGGGGATACGTGTACTGGATCTTAGCCGGGTGCTGGCGGGCCCCTGGTGTAGCCAGGTTCTGGCTGATCTGGGTGCTGATGTTGTCAAGGTCGAGCGCGTGGGTACGGGTGATGATACTCGGTCCTGGGGGCCGCCCTTCATGAAGAACGAGCAGGGCGAAGACTCACAGGAGGCCTCATACTATCAGTCTACCAATCGTAACAAGCGTTCCGTGGCTGTCGATATTGCCAGTGAAAAAGGGCAAGAGATAGTTCGTGCTCTGGTCGCCGAGAGTGATGTGCTAATCGAAAACTTCAAGGCGGGATCCTTGAAGAAGTATGGACTGGATTACGAATCACTCTCCAGCCTCAATCCGCGGCTTGTCTATTGTTCCATTACCGGCTTTGGCCAGACCGGTCCGCGTGCGCAGGAACCTGGCTATGACTTCATCATCCAGGGAATGGGCGGACTGATGAGTATCACCGGTGAACGTGACGGTGTGCCCGGCGGAGGCCCGCAGAAGGTAGGGGTTGCTGTGACTGATGTCATGACAGGCCTGTACTCTGTCATTGCCATCCAGGCGGCACTCCTCGCCCGTGAGAAGACCGGGAAAGGACAGCATTGCGATATGGCACTCCTGGATGTCCAGGTTGCAGCCTTGGGAAACCAGAGTCAGAACTATCTGAGCACCGGTGTTTCCCCAGGTCGCTACGGCAATGCACATGCCAATATTGTTCCCTATAACTCCTTTCATGCAAGTGACAAGGACTTCATTATCGCTTGCGGTAATGATACACAGTTTGCAGCACTCTGCAGTGCCATTGGCCTGCCAGAGCTTTCCAGCGACCCCAGGTTCGTGAAAAACGAGAATCGCGTGAGAAACAGGGATGCGATTACACGGATTCTGTCTGACCATTTCAAGCGTGATACTGCCGAAGTCTGGGTGGAGCGAATAAGAAAGGTCAATGTGCCGGTTGGGGTGATCAATGATATTGCCGGCGCACTGGCGGAGCCTCAAGTGGATGCCCGTGGGATGCTTGTCAATATTCCGCATCCCATGAATCCGGATTTCAAGATGGTCGGAAGCCCGATACATCTCTCGGATACTCCTGTTTCCTACAGGAATCCTGCGCCGCTGCTGGGCCAGGATACCGACTCTGTCCTGGCCGAATATCTCGACCTCAGTCCGGATGCTCTTTCAAAATTGAAGAATGAAGGCATCCTGGGTTAGAGGTCCAGTTTTGGCAACACTGCCATGTATATGGGGAAAAAGATGAAAGTACTCGTCGCGGTCAAACGCGTCATCGACTACAACGTCAAGATCCGCGTCAAGCCGGATCACTCCGACGTCGACCTCACCAACGTCAAGATGGCCATGAACCCCTTCTGCGAGATCGCCGTGGAAGAGGCGGTGCGCCTGAAGGAAAAGGGTGTGGCCACCGAGGTGGTCGCCGTCACCGTCGGTCCCAAGGCCGCCCAGGAGCAGCTGCGTACTGCGCTGGCGCTGGGCGCCGATCGTGCCATTCATGTCGAGACCGACGAGCGCGTCGAGTCGCTGGGCGCGGCCAAGGCCCTGGCCAAGCTGGTGGAAGAGGAGCAGCCGGGTCTGGTGATCCTCGGCAAGCAGGCCATCGACACCGACAACAACCAGACCGGCCAGATGCTCGCCGCCCTGACCGGCCTGCCCCAGGGCACCTTCGCCTCCGCCGTGAATATCAGCGGAGACGGGGGGGATGGAAAGATACAGGTGACCCGTGAGATCGACGGCGGCCTGCAGACCGTCGAGCTGTCCCTGCCGGCCATCGTCACCACCGACCTGCGCCTCAACGAGCCGCGCTACGCCAAGCTGCCCGACATCATGAAGGCCAAGAAGAAGCCGCTGGACGTCAAGAGCCCGGCTGACCTCGGTGTCGAGGTGGCCTCGAAGGTCAAGCTGCTCAAGGTCGAGCCGCCGGCCGAGCGCCAGGGTGGCGTCAAGGTGGGCTCGGTGGACGAGCTGGTCGACAAACTCAAGAACGAGGCGAAGGTGATCTCATGAGCATTCTGGTTCTGGCCGAACATCACGACGGCGCCCTGGCCGGCGCCACCGCCCATGTGGTTGCGGCCGCACAACAGATCGGCGGCGATATCGACGTGCTGGTGGCCGGCGAAGGCGTCTCCGCCATCGCCGAGTCCGCCGCCAAGCTCGACGGCGTCAGCAAGGTGCGCGTGGCCGACAATGCCGCCTATGCCCACCTGCTGGCCGAACCCACCGCGGCGCTGATCGCCGAGCTCGCCAGGGACTACAGCCACGTGCTGGCGGTGGCCTCCACCACCGGCAAGAACGTGCTGCCGCGAGTCGCCGCGCTCAAGGACGTCGCGCAGATCTCCGAGATCATCGCCGTCGAGTCCGCGGATACCTTCAAGCGCCCGATCTACGCCGGCAACGCCATCGCCACGGTGCAGAGCGAGGACGCCCTCAAGGTGATCACCGTGCGCACCACCGGCTTCGATGCGGTAGCCGAGGGCGGCAGCGCCGCCATCGAGGCCGTGGACTTCGTGGCCGACAACGCCCAGTCCACTTTCATCAAGGAGGAGCTGGCCCAGTCCGACCGTCCCGAGCTGGGTGCCGCCAAGGTGGTCATCTCCGGTGGCCGCGGCATGGGCAACGGCGAGAACTTCAAGCTGCTCGACGGCATCGCCGACAAGTTGGGAGCGGCCATCGGCGCCTCGCGTGCCGCGGTGGACGCCGGCTTCGTGCCCAACGACATGCAGGTGGGCCAGACCGGCAAGATCGTCGCCCCGGACCTCTACATCGCCGTGGGCATCTCGGGTGCCATCCAGCACCTGGCCGGCATGAAGGACTCCAAGGTGATCGTGGCCATCAACAAGGACGAGGAGGCGCCGATCTTCCAGGTGGCCGACTATGGGTTGGTGGCGGATCTCTTCGAGGCCCTGCCCGAGTTGGAAAGCAAGCTGTAACGGCGACCCCTCGAGGCGTCGTCAAGAAGGCCGGCTCCCTCTGGGGCCGGCCTTGTCATGCGTGCTGGGGAAGATCACAAGCTTAGAGCTTAGCTACTACACTGTAGCAATAGGAGTGACAGGTGACCCGATAGCGCCAGGTAACCTTAGAGGCGGAGCAGTGAGCAAGAACCGGTAACGGCCATGGGTATGCAGCCAGTCTGCAAGTTCGCGAAGGTACCATAGTTCGGCCAAAGGTAAGCCCAACTTGAAGAGGCAATGATGATGAAGGGGAAGCTTCAAACAGCAAGCCTCGGCATTATCATCATCAATGTTTTCAACGGCATAGTTGTCGGCACAGATCGCTGCCACACCGCTCGATGAGATCCACTCCAACAGTCCTGAGTCACGGCCATCAAGTACGGCACCGGTCTGGCGAAGTGCATCCGCGTCGGGATTACCCTCCATCTCCTGCAGGACTTCAGCGAACCCAGTTCGTATCACTAGCATATCGCCAGGTTCTATTTCTACGTCCAGCTCACGCAAAGCATGTTGCCACTCCTCCAGGCCGATGACCGTTCTGCGGTGGCCGAACACCCGGATCAGGTCCACCAGGACGCCGCGCCCCTGCATACCATGCATCGCCATTTGATCAACGCCGAGTCGAGCAGCATGTGAATGGCTTTTACCCGACGGCTCACTCTCATGCTGCACATCGACGCCAGCACGATAGCCGTTGTAGTACCGACGTTCTGCCTTGCCATCATTGTCGGCATCAAAAAGTGCACCGACGTGAGCAAGAGAGTCCCACTGAGTTGAGTATTGTAGCGACAGGATCACCTGGTCATCACTGATGACGTCTTTCCACCCCGAATGTACGTTGGCGAGCGGGAAGTTGAGGTACTCGTCACCGCCTAGCGAGGTAGGGGAGAGGCGTGGCGGATGACGCCGGGGGTTGAGGATATTGCCACCGGGTAGGTCCAGTGGCAGAGATAGGCAGAACACCTCACCAGCACGCACCTCGTCAATGCCCTTGAGCACCTGTGCCTTGCCAATCAGGTTGGCGCGACCGAGTTG
Organism: Halomonas sp. G15; assembly: GCF_021282295.1. Classification (NCBI taxonomy): domain Bacteria; kingdom Pseudomonadati; phylum Pseudomonadota; class Gammaproteobacteria; order Oceanospirillales; family Halomonadaceae; genus Halomonas; species Halomonas sp. G15. Next base: position 85,260 of record NZ_JAJSPA010000004.1, read on the forward strand.
GTCGTCGTCACCATAGTCTCCCCAATTCGACCCCGTGGGGCGCTGTATCCAACGCTTCATCCTACCTCCTGATCGTGGCATCGCGCTCTTACGCATCGTTGTATGAGCTGAGCGTACCGCAAAGGTCCCGCTTTGAGGCATTGGGTGATCACCTGCATGACTTTGTTCGCAACGCCCAGCGGGCACTACGCTATTGGCAGTGTCTTTAAGTACGTCAGTGTATGTAACGAATACTTCTACTGCTTAGACGAAAGTGGCATTGAATGTGTATGTGGATAATCGCCTAATCGATTCCGCAGTTCGAACCGATGTTCGCATGGCGTACATTATACCACTGAGTAGGGAACAGCAACGGAGAGTGGCCTATGAAGGCACTGGCGAACTTTTTTACGCGGCTTGTCAGCCGCTATATGCCTGACCCATTGGTCATCGCGATCCTTTTAACCTTGTTCACTATCTTCCTGGCAGTAGTGGTTGAAGGCGCTTCGCCACTCGACGCCACCCGTTACTGGGGAGATGGGTTCTGGAGCCTGCTGTCGTTCAGCATGCAGATGACAGTCATCCTGCTGGCCGGTTACATGCTGGCGAAGACGCCGATGGTTGATGGGGCACTAAATCGTATTGCCAGAATGGTCAAAACCCCCTTCATGGCTGTGGTCGTGGCGACTCTGGTGGGCGGCATCGGCAGCTGGCTTAACTGGGGATTTGGGCTCGTTATCGGTGGTATCGTCGCGCAGAAGCTGGCGGTGAACGTCAGGGGCCTGCACTACCCGCTGGTGATCGCGGCTGCCTATTCCGGCTTTGCCCTCTACGGTATCGGTCTTTCCGGCAGCGTACCGCTACTGCTTGCCACTGAAGGACACTTCCTAGAAGAGCAGGTTGGCATTATTTCGCTCAGCGAAACGATCTTCTCACCGATCCTGCTCATCACCAGCCTGCTGGTCATCGCGACCCTGCCGTTCTTCAATGCCTGGCTGCACCCCAAGGATCCGGCGTCTATCGTCGAAATCGACCCGGAGACGGTTGCCAAGCCAGCACCTCCCAAGCCCCAGACCGACCATCAGGGCAAGATCACGCTGGCTGAACGCCTCAACCACAGCCGTATCGTGGGTATCGCTATCGGCTTGCTGTCGCTGGTATATCTCGGGCTCTACTTCGCAGATGGCGGCTCCCTGAACCTCAACACCGTGAACTTTGCCTTCCTGTTCTTTGGCATTCTGCTGTTTGCCTCGCCGGCCAACTACCTGGCGGCTCTGCAGGACGGGGTGAAGGTGGTGTCTGGCATCATCGTTCAGTACCCCTTCTATGCCGGCATCATGGGGATCCTGGTGGGGTCAGGCCTGATCGTGACTTTTGCCAACGCCTTCGTTGACATCTCGACGCCCGAAACCATGCCCATCTGGTCGTTCATCAGTGGGGGTATCATCAACCTGCTGGCCCCCTCGGGCGGTGGACAGTGGGCGGTCCAAGGTCCTGTCATGGTAGAAGCGGCCAATACCATTGGTGCCTCGATCCCGGCGACAGCCCTGGCCGTGCAGATTGGTGATCAGTGGACCAACATGGTACAGCCATTCTGGATCCTGCCAGTTCTCGCCATCTCCGGCCTGAAGCTGCGTGATGTGATGGGCTACATGGTCCTCATCCTGATGTACCTAGGGTTGATCTTTGGTGGTGCCATCCTGATTTGGGGCCATATGGCGGCCTGATTCACTTGCAGTAAGCTCGAAGCGCTCGTCGGCCCCTGAAGTTGGGGCCGGCGATCTTGTATCCACGGTGCGTAGGAGGTTCCATGCCCTTTCTGATCGAAACCTACGACAAACCCGGTCACGAGGCCCTGAGGCTTGATACCCGGGATGCCCACCTCACCTACCTCGACCACCACGTCGGGCAGTTAATCGCCTGTGGGGCCAAGCTCACTGACGATGGAAAAACGGCACATGGTGGGATTTATCTCGTGGCTGTCGAGAGCCGCAGTGAAGCAGAAGCGTTCATCGAGGCGGACCCCTTCTACCGGGCAGGTCTTTTCGAACGCATAGAGATTTGTCGCTGGCGGAAGGCCTATCTCGATGGTCGAAATACACTCACCTAATAACGAGGCGATAGCATGCTCTTCCATGTCACGATGAAAGTTAACTTGCCACCCGATATGCCAAAAGATCAAGCCGCGGCGATCAAAGCCGAGGAAAAGGCCTATGCGCAAGAGTTACAGAAGATTGGTAAATGGCGTCACCTATGGCGAGTGGCAGGAAGCTATGAAAATGTCAGCATCTTCGATGTCAAAGACAACACTGAGTTGCAGGGACTGATTTCTGAACTACCATTATTTCCTTACATGGAGATCCGTGTTTCACCGCTCTGTCGTCACCCATCGTCTATCCGCAATGATGACAGCTGATTGTCTGAATTGTACCTGCTTTATCGGAGATCCGCTGACTTGGTTTTGGGTTCATCGCATTTTGCCGGGAAACGCGGCACGGATCTTCAGGAAGAAGTACTCCGTGTCGCGGTACCCGTAAGCCATCCGCTTCATGACCTTGATCCGGTTGTTCATGCCCTCCAGCACGCTGGTATTTAGCCGGTGCCGGGCACTGGACAGGATCCCTTCAAGGTATGGGGCCAGTCGCTTGGCGAAGCGTACCAGAGCCTCGATGCCACTGCTGGTGGCCATCTCGTACCATTCCTGCCAGGCGCTTCGGGCGGTAGCCTCGTCGTCGGCAAACCACAGGGTCTTCAACTGGTCCTTGAGCACATAGGCCGTGCTCAATGACGCGTTGGCTGCCAGCAGCTCCTCCAGCTTGACCGCCTGCTCGGGCTTGAGGTTGTCGGCGTTGCGCAGCAGTAGCCAGCGGCTTCCCTTGATGACCTTGCGAGCGGCCTTGTCGTCGCGCAGTTGGTTGGCCTGATCAACGCGTACCCGGTCCATCACCTCGCGTCCGTACTTGGCCACCACATGGAAGCGGTCGTAGACCACCTCGGCATTGGGGCACTGGTCCTTCACCTCTGCATCAAAGGCTGAGTTCATGTCCATGGCGACCGCCTCGATCTGTTCACGCGCCTCGCCCAGCCATTCGAAGAACGGCCGGATGGCCTCGCGGGAGCGGCCTTCGCCCACCCATACCACCTGCTGGGTGTCGGCGCAGGCGACCACCGTGGCGTAGCGGTGCCCCTTGTGCAGGGCGAACTCATCCATCATCAGTCGCCGTAACCGACTCGGGTCAGGTGCCGGCAGGTCGCGCTGCAGACGCTGCTTGTCGATGGTCTTGACGGTATGCCAGTGCAAGCCGATCAGGTCGGCGACATGCCGAATCGGCAGCAACGTGACCAGGCGCTCCACCCACTGGCGCAACGTGGTGGTGACCGGTGAGCGCCCCGGCAACCAGTCGATACGCTCCCGTGTCGGGCCACAGACGGGGCAGCGTAGACGGCGTACCGGCACCTCCAGCTCGACCCGGTAGACCAGCAACGGGGCTTCACGGACACGACGATGGTGCACGTCATGAACGAGGAAGCAGGCGTGGTCACAGCCGCTGCAGACCGGTGGGACACGGTCATCAGGGGCCAGCGTGAGGCGTAGCGTTTGCTCATCCAGAAAAGTGTGGTGAGCGACGGTGAAACCTTTCCAGAACAGGCAGAGCGGGGTAGCATCCATGGCAACGGCGGTATCCGTGAGCAGACGTTTGTGGTGAATATCAGCTTACTCGGATTTACCGCCGTTTCTCTATCCTGTCTCTTCCTAATCTTACTTCGCTTTCACGCCAGTCTGCGAAGAACCTGGTTTTGCCCGGTTTATTAGGAGTAGTCGCCACTTTATGTGGTTCTTTCCTGGTCGAATAGGCGACCTATCTGGCTGCCAGGCAGGCCGATCATGAAAGTGAACACGGTCAAACGCGTCATCGACTACAACGCCAAGATCCGCGTCAAACCGGATAACTCTGACGTTGACCTCACCAACGTCAAGTTGGCCATGACCCCCTTCTGTGAGATCGTCGTGGAAGAGGCGGTGCGCCTGAAGGAAAAGCGGGATCGTCGGCCTCACCGTCGGTCCCAAGGACGCCCAGGAGCAGCTCCGTACCGCGCTGGCGCTGGGCGCCGACCGTGCCATCTACGTCGAGACCGACGAGCGCGTCGAGTCGCTGGGGGCGGCCTGCCCCAGGGCACCTTCGCCCCTGCCGTGGATGTGGATGGAGAGAAGGTGGCCGCCATCGCCGAGGCCGCCGCCAAACTCGATGGCGTCAGCAAGGTGCGCGTGGCCGACAATGCCGCCTATGCCTACCTGCTGGCCGAACCCACCGCGGCGCTGATCGCCGAGCTCGCCGGCGACTACAGCCACGTGCTGGCGGTGGCCTCCACCACCGGCAAGAACGTGCTGCCCCGGATCTCTACATTGCCGTGGGCATCTCGGGTGCCATCCAGCACCTGGCCGGCATGAAGGACTCCAAGGTGATCGTGGCCATCAACAAGGACGATGAGGCACCGATCTTCCAGGTAGCCGACTACGGGTTGGTTGCGGATCTCTTCGAGGCGCTGCCGGAGCTGGCGAGCAAGCTGTAACGGCGACCGGGATCATCCAGGTGGCGGACCTTTTTGAGGCAGTGTCGGGGCTTGAACAGCAGCGCTGATGATGCCTGTCAGCCGAAGGTGGCCTCAGTGGAACAAGTCGAACGCTATTCCATGGATGATGCACAAGCTCTCATAGCCCGCTGACCCGCATTACTCGCCGTTCCACCGCGTCCAGCAGCTGGCCGCGGCCGGTCTCCACCAGGGTGAGCCAGTGGCGTGCGCGGGTGATGCCGGTGTAGATCAGCTCCCGGGTGAGAATCGGGTTGGGGGCGTCGGGGAGCAGCAGGGCGGTGTGGGTGAACTCCGAGCCCTGGGACTTGTGCACCGTCATGGCGAACACTGTCTCCACCGCCTGCAGACGGCTGGGCAGCACCCACTTGACCTGGCCGCTGCCGTCCCCGGCGGGGAAGGCCACACGCAGCGCCGGGCCGCGTCTTGCATCACCGCTCGGGCTTGCCGACTGCGGCAGCGCCAGGGTGATGCCGATATCGCCGTTCATCAGCCCCAGGCCGTAGTCGTTGCTGGTCACCAGCACCGGGCGGCCGGGGTACCAGAGCCGGTGCCCGTCGCCGCTGTCGATCAGCCCCTCCCGCTCCAGGGCGGCGCGGATACGTTCGTTCAGGCCCTCAACCCCCCAGGGGCCGCGGCGCAGTGCGCAGAGTAGCTGGAACTGGCCATGGGCGGCCAGCACCGCCCGGGCCCAGTCGTCCAGGGCCTCGCGGTCGACCTCGTCATGCGAGTTGGCCTGGGGTGCGGCGGCCTTCATGACCTCGAGGTAGTGGCGATAGCCCACCGGCGGCGGTAGCGGCTGGCCGTTCACCACGCGGCCCTCGCCGGCGCTCTTTCCTCGATCAGGGAAGCCCGCGGCGTTCCCCGAGACCACCAGACGCTCCAGGCTACGGTCACCATCAGTCTCGAGCCTGAGGTGCGAGAGGTCGGCGTAGCCGTGGCCCAGCACCTCGCGGATGGCGGCGCGTTTCTCGTGCCCCGTCGCATCATTGTTGACCGCGCCGGCGAGCCGGCCGATGCCGCTTGCGGCGTCGAAGCGGTGGCTGACCCGCAGCATGGCGATGGCCTGGTCCAGCGGCGTGCCTTCAGGGTCGAGCATCTCTTCGGGCAGCGCCTGGCCGGTGGCCTGGCTGAGCCAGTCGGCGGTCTCGGGGGTGTAGTGGCCGCCCTCGGCCCGGGCGCAGAAGTCACCCAGCACCGAGCCGGCCTCGACGGAGGCGAGCTGGTCCTTGTCACCCAGCAGCACCAGGCGGGCCCTGGGCGGCAGGGCGTCGAGGAGGGCGGCCATCATCTCCACGTCGACCATGGAGGCCTCGTCCACCACCAGCACGTCCAGCGGCAGCGGGTTGCGGGCATTATGGCGAAAGTGGCGGGTGTCGGGACGCGAGCCGAGCAGCCGGTGGAGGGTGGTGACGTCGGTGGGTATGGCGGATCTAAGCCTGCTGACACCGCCATCGCCCAATAAATTGGGCTCCCACAAGTCTGAAAGACCGTCGAGGCTTAACCCAGCTACCTGCCCGGCGATGGATTCGTTGAGCCGCGCGGCGGCCTTGCCGGTGGGGGCGGCCAGGCGGATGCGCAGTGGGCGGCTGCCTTCGCCCAGTGCCAGGGTCTGCAGCAGGGCGAGCAGCTTGACCACGGTGGTGGTCTTGCCGGTGCCGGGACCGCCGGTGATCACCGCGAAGGGCGAGCGGGCGGCCAGGGCGCAGGCGGCCTTCTGCCAGTCCAGGGTGTCGCTCGCTGGGAAGAGGGCGGCCAGGGCCCGGGCCAGGGTGGCGGTGTCGCGGGTGTCGCTGGCATCGCCCACCAGTCGGGCGGCGATATGCTCACTAATCGAGCGCTCGTGGTGCCAGTAGCGGCGCAGGTAGAGCCGGGTACCGTCGAGCACCAGCGGGGTGCTGCCGGGGCCGTCGCCGACGATCAGCGGATGCGCGAGTGCGGCCTGCCAGTCGGCCAGGGCGAGCTCACCGAGCAGGGCGCTGGGCCTTGGCGGCGGGTCCTCCAGGCTGTCGCCCTCCGGCGGCAGCGAAAGGGCCAGGTCCGGCTCGGCGAGGGTCTGGGCGAGGTCCAGGCAGACATGGCCGCGACCCAGCTGGTGGCTGGCGAGTGCTGCGGCCAGCAGCAGCGGGGCGGGGGCGTCCGGTACCTCCCGGGCCAGGAAGGCGGCGAAGGCGCGGTCCAGGGCCCGCAGCCAGCCGCGGGCCACCCAGCGGTCGAGCAGGGCGAAGAGCGCCTCGCCGTCGTGCAGGGCCTCGATGGGGGCGGCGGTGTGCGGGTGATCACTCATGGCTGGGCTCTTTTGTCGTGACATGCAGGGCGTCGCGAAACAGGGCATCGAGCTGCTCGATCAGCTCACGGGACGGGCGCTCGCGGTGCACGCCGCGGGAGGGAGCGTGCTGGCCGCGCAGGAACACGTAGAGCGCCCCGCCCAGGTGGCGGTCGATGTCGTAGTGGGGCAGCCGCGCCTCGAGCAGGCGGTGCAGGGCCAGCAGGTAGAGGCAGTACTGCAGGTCATAGCGTTTCTCGCGTACCGCCTGGGCCATGGCCGCCTCGGAGTAGGCCTCGTCGTCGCGGCCCAGGTGGTTGGACTTCCAGTCGAGCACGTAGAAGCGCCCCTCGTGCTCCACCACCAGGTCGATGAAGCCCTTGAGCATGCCGTTGAGCCGGTCCCGCTCCAGCGCCGGGCGCTCAATGCCGCCCAGGGTATGGGCACTCACCAGGCTGTCCAGGCGGGTCGTGTCGACCTGGTGGGCGGCGAACCAGAACTCCAGCTCCACTTGGTAGTGAGCGCCCTGCAGCCGGTCCAGGCGCAGCGGCGCCACCGGCCCCTCGGGGGTATCCGGCATCGGCAGCTCGCATGCCAGCAGGCCGCGCAGCCAGGCCTGCAGCGCCGGGATGCGCTCCCTCCAGCCGCGCAGGTTGGCACGCCGCGCCAGGGTATCGTCCAGGCGCCCGGGCTCGGCGGCCAGCCGCGCGAAGCCCTCGGCACCGGCCCACTCCAGCAGACCGTGCAGGAAGGTGCCCGCCGCCGGGCCGCGGGGGAAGCGGTGCAGCGAGCCGTCACTCGCCGGCTGGCCCGGCTGCGCCGGGTCCTGGGGCTCGTCGCGCATCTCCCGGGCGGTGGCCTCGAGAGCGGTTTCAGGTTCTTCCAGAAGGGGGGGGGCTTCCAGAAGAGCGGGCTCCTCCTCACCACCAATTCTCTCACTGCTGATTCTTTCGCCACCCAGGCGCAGCGCCGAGTAGCTGGCGATCCACCAGTGCTCCCGGGCGCGGCGGGCTGGCGTCAGTGCCTCGCGCAGGGCCTCGCCGTTCTCCTCGATAGGCACCGCGAGATCGCTGGGCTCCGGCGCCGGCATCACCTTCAGTTCGGTTTCCTCCGCGCCCTGGGCGAGGGGGAAGAGGGCGTCGAGCAAGCCGTCCGTCGAGGTCGGCGAGAGCGGCGCACCGGCGGTGAGCACCTGGCCGATGGCGCTGCGCTCGAAGCCCTTGAGCGGGGCGAGGCCCAGCCAGGTGGCGTGGCGGGCGCGGGTCAGCGCCACGTAGAGCTTGCGCAGGTCCTCGCCCAGCCGCTCGTCGTCGGCGCGGGCCAGCACCGTGTCGTCGGGTTCCAGCGAGAGCCGGCGGCGCCCCGCGTCGTCGTGCCAGGTAAGTGGCAGGTCGCTGGCCTTCTTCTCGCGGAAGGCGCAGATGAAGGGCAGGAAGACCAACGGATACTCCAGCCCCTTGGACTTGTGGATGGTGATCACCTGCACCAGGTCGGCCTCGCTCTCCAGGCGCAGGCGGTGAGTGTCGGCCTGTGCCGGCGGTTGGGCGCGGGCCTCGCTGAGGTGGCGCAGCAGGGCGTGCTCGCCGTCGAGCTCGGCGCTGGCCTGCTGGAGCAGCTCGCCCAGGTGCAGCAGGTCGGTCAAATGGCGCTCTCCACTGGCGCTCCTGAGCAGCCGGGTGGGCACGGCGAAGTCGGCCAGCAGCCGGTGCAGCATGGGCAGCACGCCCTGGCGCTGCCACTGGCGGTGGTAGCCCCGGAACTGCAGCACCCGCTCCTCCCAGGCCAGCTCGTCGTGCTGCAGGGCGTCGAGGTCGTGCAGGCCCATGCCCAGGCTCGGCATGGCGAGTGCAGCATGCAGGCGCCGCTCGCTGTCGGGCTCGGCGCAGGCGGTGAGCCACACCTCCAGTTCCAGGGCCGCCGGGGTCTCGAATACCCCCTCCTTGTCGGAGAGGTAGACGCTCCTGATGCCGCGATCCAGCAGCGCGCCGCGGATCGCCCTGGCCTCGTTACCGTTGTTGACCAGCACGGCGAGGTCCGATGGCGCCAGCGCCCGGAAGGGCTCGCCCGGCTCCGCGAAGCCGGTGCGCCCGGCCTGGCCCTCGCGCAGCAGCTCGGCCATATGGGTGGCGCAGCGTGCGGCCATCTCCTTGAAGTAGGCGCCCTTGGTGATGCCCTCCTCGGACGCGCCGTCCTCGGCCGGGAGATGCCACAGCGTCAGTGCGGGGAGGGGCTCGCCGTCGCGGGTCAGCGAATCCTTCCTGCCTTTGGCGGCCACCGGGAAGAATGGCACCGGGTTGTCCCCCTCGGGTGAGCGGAACAGGAAGGCGCCGCGACCGGCGGGGTGGCCTTCGGCGAAGCGGAAGACGCGATTCACGGCCTCGACCATGGCGCCGGCGGAGCGGAAGTTGGTGCCGAGCGTCACGTGGCGCCCGGCGGTGTCGCGGCGCGCCTGCAGGTAGGTGTGGATATCGGCGCCGCGGAAGGCGTAGATCGCCTGCTTGGGGTCGCCGATCAGCAGGATGCCGCTGGGGTCGTCGGGGTCCGGGGCCTCGGCCAGCCGGTAGACGTGGTCGAAGAGCCGGTACTGCACCGGGTCGGTGTCCTGGAACTCGTCCACCAGGGCCACCGGGAACTGGCGGCGCACGTGGGCGGCCAGGGCCTCGCCGGAGGGCCCCGCGAAGGCGGTGTCGAGGCGTTCGAGCAGGTCGTCGGGGCCGAGCTCGGCACGGCGCTGCTGTACCCGACTGCGGCGTTCGCTCATCCAGCGCACGGCGTGGGCCAGCAGGTCGGCGTGGGCATCGGGCAGGGCCGCGAGCCGATCCGGCAGTTCGGCCAGTGCATGCAGGGCCGGGTGGTCCAGGGGCTCCCCCGTCTTCCAGATCTCGGCCATGCCCTCCGGCGTCAGGCGCTTCCAGGCGGTGTCGGTCAGCGTCGGGGCGGTGAGCTCGGGGTCGCCGGCCCAGTCGCTCAGCTTCGCCAGCCAGTCGTCGCGGCTCTTGCTGTTGAGCTTGCGCTGGTCGAAGGCCTTGGCGGCGGCAGCCGCTTCCAGTGCCTCCGAGAGTTCGTCGAGCCAGGCGGGCCAGGGCGCCTTGAGTTCGCCGAGGACCCGCTCGCGCTCTGCCTGCGTGGTGGCCAGTGCCCCGGCGGGGGGCGGGGCGTCGGGGAGCAGCTCGGCGTCGCCCTGCAGGCGGCGCACGTCCTCGGCCAGGGAGTCGGGGGTCTCCCAGTAGCGGGTGACCACCGCCAGGGCGTCGGCGTCCAGGGCGTAGTAGAAGCTGCGCCAGTAGTCCCTGGCGACCTCGAGCTCGAGCTCCGACTGGTCGAGGTTCATCTCCAGCGAGAAGAGGCTGCCGCTCTCGAAGGCGTGCTCGCGCAACATGCGGTGGCACCAGGAGTGGATGGTGGAGACCGCGGCCTCGTCCATCCACTCGGCGGCGAGCTGCAGGCGGCGGGCGCAGGCGGGCCAGCGCTCGCGGGGGTAGCTGTTCCGCAGTGCCAGCAGCGGATCGCCGCCCGACTTGTCCACCGCCTCCGAGTTATCCACCGGTGGTTCGGCGAAGAGGTCGTCGATGTCGCCTTCTGATGCGGCTCCCATGGACGGAGCTGATCCGGAGGCAGGCCTACGAGGAGGCGCTGTGAACCCCTCCCTGGGCGCTACCGACGCCATCCCTGGCGTAGGACCTCCTCTTCGGCCTGCCTCCGGCGCTCCTTCGGTGGTGTAGTCAGGGTCTGTCCCCGATTGAAATGCATCGGCGGCCTCCACCAGCCGGGCGCGGATGCGGTCGCGCAGCTCCCGGGTGGCGGCGTTGGTGAAGGTCACCACCAGGATCTCCGGCGGGGTGAGGGCGCGGGGGAAGCTCTCGGTGTCGGTCTCGTCCCGCGGGCCCAGCACCAGGCGCACATAGAGCAGGGCGATGGTGAAGGTCTTGCCGGTGCCGGCGCTGGCCTCGATCAGTCGGCTGCCGGTGAGCGGCAGGTGGATCGGGTCCAGGGTCGGGGGCGTCTGGTCCTGTGCGCTCATGCCTTGCCTCCCTTGCCCTTGCCGCTATTGCCCTTCTTCTCCTTCGGCTTGCGTACCGCGTGTAATAGCGGGGCGTAGAGCCGCTCGGCCAGCTCGGCAAGGCCGCCACCCTCGGGCGAGCTCAGCATCGCCTCGAGCGTCGGCCACTGGCGCATCAGGTAGGGGTCGCGGCCGAGCTCGCCGTGGTCGCCGTTGTAGCCGCTGCCGTAGTAGACGGTGTCCAGCACCTTCGAGGCCTTGTCGTCCTCCTCGCCGACCCTGCCGGCGAGGCAGCGTTGCATGGCCTGGGGTGTGCCGCCCTTCTCCAGCCAGGCGAAGGCGGTGTCCCTGGCCAGCGGCAGTGGCGTGGCCATGCCCTGGCGCCATGCCACGGCGATGTCGGTCAGCCGTGCACGGGCCTCCTCGGCGGGGAGCGGGGCGAGGGTGCCGCCGCCGGCGCGGGAGAGCAGTCGCGTGGTCATGGGCCCCTCGAGCTGGCCGGCCAGGTGGGCGACCCAGGGCGTGAGCCAGTGCTTCCAGTGGTACTTGCCCTTGTTGACCAGGCTGCTGGTGGTGAGCAGCACCCGGCAGCGCTCCATGGCGTCGTTGACGCGCAGTTCGCCTAGCCAGTCCTCCAGCACCAGGCCGTCGCCCAGCTCCCGTTGCAGGTCCAGCGAGACATCCAGCGGCTCGTGCATGGCGTGGGGCCACTCCTCGAGCACCTGGCGATAGTCGGCGAAGAGGCTGTCCATGGGTTCGACCAGCTTGTCGCGCATCCGCTCGGCGAAGCCGCCCATGGCCAGGCGCCCCTCGCGTTCCAGTCGCTCCAGGGTGGCCTGCATGGCGGGCTCATGGGGCTCCCCGGCTTCCACCGCCGCGCGGCTCGCCTCGATCAGCGCATGCTGCAGCTGCCAGTGGTCGAGGCCATCGAGAGTGAAGGGTTCGTGGTCGAGGCGCTCCATGGCCTCTGTTTCCAGATGGACCTTGAGGCGTGTGGTGTAGAAGGCCTGCACCGGGGCCTTGAGGAAGTTGCCCAGCTGGGCCAGGGTCAGCGGGCTCTCCTGCCGGTAGGGCGAAAGCGCAGGCTCCGCGACCGCGGTCGGCTCGGGCTCGGCATCCGGGCGATGCAGCTCGCGCCACTCGTGGGCGTAGGTGGCAAGGCTGGAGCCTTCGCGAAAGTAGTCGACGCTGAAGGGCTGAAGCGGGTGCTCGGTAGTCAGGGCTTTCAGCAGTGCCTTGCCGTCCTCGTCGCTATCTCCCGCCAGCCGCCAGCCGCGGGCGAGGTGGTCACGAAGCTGGCCGAGCAGTACCGAGGGGGGCTGCTCGGTGTTGTCGATGATGCTGCGCCCCACCCAGCTGATGCTCAGCCGATCCCGGGCCGAGAGCAGCGCCTCCAGGAACAGGTAGCGGTCGTCCTCGCGGCGCGAGCGGTCGCCGGGGCGGTAGTCCTGGGCCATCAGGTCGATGTCCAGCGGGCGCTGGACCCGCGGGTAGTCGGCGTCGTTCATGCCCAGCAGGCAGACGTGGCGGAAGGGGATGGCGCGCATCGGCATCAGGGTGGCGATGTTCACGGCCCCGGCCAGGAAGCGCTGGGAGAGGCTCGCCTCGTCCACCTGGGCGAGCCAGTGCTCGCGCACCACGGAGAGCGGCAGTGGCTCCGTGAGCCCGGCCTCCTCGGCGCTCTCCTGCCAGGCCTCTAGTGCTTGCTCGAGGCGGGTCAGTGCCATCAGGTCCTGGTCGGAGTCGGCCAGGAAGCAGGCCTCCAGCAGCTCGCGCAGCCGCTCTCCCCAGGTGGCGACGTCACAGGGCTCGGCCAGCCGACGCCACTGCGCCTCCAGGGTGTCGATCAGGCTGACCAGCGGGCCGGCCAGCGCCGCTTCCAGCCCGCCGATATCGTCATAGGGCTCCACGCCCTGCCAGGGCCCCTCGGCGGCGGCGCCCACGGCATAGCCCAGCAGCAGCCGGCGCAGGCCGAAGGCCCAGGTGTTGGCGGTGAGCCCCTCCGGGAGGTCGAGGCTCTGGCGCTGGCGGGCATCGAGCCCCCAGCGGATGCCGGCACCCTCGATCCAGCGCCGCAGGGTGGGCAGCCCGCCCTCGGGGATGGCGAAGCGCGCGCGCACCGCCGGCACCTCCAGCAGGTCGAGCAGGTCGCTTACCGAGAGGCGCAGCTCCGGCAGGCGCAGCAGCGATTCCAGGGCGATCAGCAGCGGCAGGCGGTGGCGGCTGGCCTGGTCGGAGAGGGTGAAGGGGATATGGCGCGGATCGTCGGCGTCCAGCCGGCCGAACACCGCCTGCACCGCGGCGGCGTACTGGTCGACGTCGGGCACCATCACCAGGATATCGCGGGGCTTGAGGGTCGGGTCCTCGCTGAAGGCGTCGAGCAGCTGGTCGTGGAGGATCTCCACCTCGCGCAGGGCGCTGTGGGCGACCTGGAAGCGCAGCGAGCGGTCGCGGCTTGGATCCACGGCGGGCCAGGCCTCGCGGGTCTCGGCCAGCGGGCGCAGCTCGAGGATATCGTCCTGCAGCTGGCGCAGCAGGCTGGGCTCGGCGTTGTGGTGGAGAGGAGAGTCGAAGAGGTCGATGCGCAGCGACTCGCCCTCGAACAGGCCGCGATAGGCCTGCTGCTCGTCGAACTCGTCCAGCAGGCGCAGGTAGTCGCGGCCCTGCTTGCCCCAGGCGGCCAGCAGCGGCTGGGCATGCAGGTGCAGCTCGGTCTCGGCGAGGTCCGCCGGCATGCCGGGGCGGCGCTGCTGGCGCTTTCTTTCGGCTCGAAGGAGGTCCTTGTGCTCGATGATGTCCGCCCAGTAGTGGCGGCAGGGGTTGTGCACGCAGAGCAGCACCTGGCTGACCCGCGCCATGGCGGCCAGCGCCTCCAGGGTCTGGGCCGGCAGCGAGGAGATGCCGAAGACGATGACCCGGCGCGGCAGGCCGCGTGGTCGGCTCGTCATGTCGAGCTCGCGGCACGCCGCGAGGAAGCGCTCGTGGACCGCCGCGCGGCTGGAGGCGAGCCCCTGCTCACCGATGTCATCGCGCAGCGCCCGCCACAGCTCGGCCTGCCAGCGCTGCTCCTCGGCCAGCGGCCGCGCCTCGCCGCGGGCGGTAAGGATCATGTCCTCGCCCGCCGCCCAGGCGGTGAGCCAGTCGGCGCGGTAGACCTGGTACTGGTCGAAGAGGTCGGCCAGGCGCTCGGCGAGCTGGTGTCGCTTGCGCAGGTCGTCGTCATCTTCCAGGAAGCGAGCCAGGGGCGCGAAGGTTGGCGAGCCGAGCAGGGCGGGCAGCAGGCGCATCAGCCGCCACACCAGCCGCGGCTTGTCGAAGGGCGAGACCGGGGGTACCTGCTCCTCGCCCAGCACGGCCCGGTAGGCCTGCCACAGGAAGCGCGCGGGCAGGGTCACGTCCAGCGCGGCGGCGATGCCGGCACCGCCGTGGGCGCGGTCCTCGGCGAGCGCCAGCTTGAGCCACTGGCTGATGCCGTTGCTCTGCACCAGGATCGTCTCGTTCTCCAGCGGCCCCAGCGGGTGGCGGCGCATCCACTCCACCGCCAGGCCGCGCAGCGACTCCAGGCGGTTGCCATGGATCACCATGAAGCCGGGCTGCAGGGCGGAGTCGTCGTGGGCGGACATGGCGCGGTTCCTTCGCTGGGTGCCGGGAGACAGGATCATGGTGCCACAGGGCGGTGGTGAATGGGCTACCATCGGCACATCACGATGCACACGGAGCCCCTGACATGAGTGACTACCTGCTGGAGGAGCACGCCCTGAGCCCGGGCAAGGTCTACCGCCTGCTATCGGGCAGCATCTGCCCGCGCCCGATCGCCTGGGTCTCGACCCTGGACGCGGCGGGCAACGCCAACCTGGCGCCCTTCTCTTTCTTCAACGTGGTCAGCGTCAACCCGCCGGTGCTGGGCTTCTCGCCGCTGCTCGACGGTGACGCCAATCCCAAGGACACCATCCGCAACCTCGGCGAGATGGCGGAGTGCGTGGTGCATATCAGCGGCGAGGGGCTGGTGCAGGAGATGAACGCCACCAGCGCGGGGCTCGAGCACGGCGCCGACGAGTTCGTCCACGCCGGGCTCGAGAAGGTCGCCATGCCGGGCGTCTCGGTGCCGCGGGTGGCCGGCGCCCCGGTGGCCTTCGGCTGTCGGCTGCGCGAGATCATCCGCTTCGGCGACCAGCCCCTGGCCGGCAACCTGGTGCTCGCCGAGGTGGTCTCGATCCACGTCGACGACGCCCTGTGGGACGGCCGCCACGTGGATGCCGAGGGGCTCAGGCCCATCGGGCGCATGGCCGGCAACGATTACGCCCGCTGCAGCGACCTCTTCGAGGTGGAGCGCCCCGCCTCGGGGAGCTCCCTCGGCCGGGGCGAGCGGTGAGACTGACGCTGTTCGCGCCGGCCCGAGGTCGCCGGCGCGGCCTACGCGGCAACCCGCAATGAACGGGAAGGCTCAGCGGTAGGTGGCGTCGAAGCGCTTGCGCAGCTCGTTCTTCTGCACCTTGCCCATGGTGTTGCGAGGCAGGCCGTCGACGAAGACGACCCGCTTGGGCTGCTTGTAGCGGGCCAGGCGGCCCTGCAGGTGCTCGAGCACCTCGCCCTCGGTGAGCTCGGCGCCGGCCTCGGGCACCACCACAGCGGTGACCCCCTCGCCGAAGTCGGGGTGGGGCAGGCCGATCACCGCCGACTCCAGCACGCCCTCGAGCTCGTCGATCACCTGCTCCACCTCCTTGGGGTAGACATTGAAGCCGCCGGAGATCACCAGGTCCTTGTCGCGGCCGACGATCTGCACATAGCCGTGCTCGTCCACCAGGGCCAGGTCGCCGGTGATGAAGAAGCCGTCCTCGAGCAGCTCCTCGCGGGTCTTCTCGGGCATGCGCCAGTAGCCGATGAAGACGTTGGGGCCGCGCACCTGGAGCATGCCGATCTCGCCGGCTGGCACCACGTCGCCGGTCTCGCGGTCGGTGATGCGGATCTCCACCCCGGGGAGCGGCTGGCCCACGGTGCCGGCGCGGCGCGCCCCGTCGTAGGGGTTGGAGATGTTCATGTTGGTCTCGGTCATGCCGTAGCGCTCGAGGATGGCGTGGCCGGTCTTCTCCTCGAAGGCCTGATGGGTCTCGGCGGTGAGCGGCGCCGAACCGGAGACGAACAGACGCATCCTGGCGGTGACCTCGGGGGTGAGACGCGAGTCGGCCACCAGGCGGGTATAGAAGGTGGGCACGCCCATCAGCACCGTTCCGCGGGGCATCTCCTCGAAGATCACGTCGGCATCGAACTTCGGCAGGAAGAGCATGCTGGCGCCGGCCATCAGGGTGACGTTGCATGCCACGAACAGCCCGTGGGTGTGGAAGATCGGCAGGGCGTGGATCAGCCGGTCGTTCTCGCTGAAGTGCCATGCCTCCATCAGGGTGGCGGCGTTGGAGCCCAGGTTGCGGTGGGTGAGCATGGCGCCCTTGGAGCGTCCGGTGGTGCCCGAGGTGTAGAGGATGGCGGCCAGATCGTTCTCCTCGCGGGGCTCCACCGTCTCGCGCGGGGTGGCCGCGGCGGCCGTTTCCATCAGGCTGCCGTCTGCCGCGGTGCCCAGGGTCTGTACCGCGGGGCATCCGGTCTCGGCGGCGATGTTCCGTGCCTCCTCCACCGCGGCGGGGCGGCAGACGAAGAGCGCTGGCTCGGCATCGCCCAGGAAGTAGCGGATCTCGTCGCCGGTATAGCCGGTGTTGAGCGGCAGGTAGACGGCGCCGACACGCAGGGTGGCGAGGTAGAGCAGGATCGCCTCGGGGCTCTTGTCGACCTGCACCGCCACCCGGTCGCCCGGCGCCACGCCCAGCTCCACCAGGGCACCGGCCAGGCTTGCACTCGCGACCAGAGCGTCGGCATGGGAGTAGCGGCGCCCCTCGCGGGTGGTGATGAAGTCGGCGTCGCCGCGGGCCTGCATGCGGGTGGCGAAGGTCTCGAACAGGTTGTGGCTCATTCCCGCTCCCTTGTTCCGTGTTGTCGTCAGGTCATCGTAGCTAGAGCATCGTTGTCAGCACGTCGTGCAGTTACAGCAGCATCGGCACCTCGCCCGCCTCGAAGGCGAGCAGCCAGCGCTTGCGGCCGATGCCGCCGGCGTAGCCGGTCATGCGGCCGTCGCTGCCGATCACGCGGTGGCAGGGCACCACGATGGCCAGGGGGTTCCTGCCGTTGGCTGCACCCACGGCGCGCTGGCCGCCCTTGCTGCCGAGCTGCTCGGCGAGCTCGGCATAGTTGCGGGTCTCGCCATAGGGGATTCCCCCCAGCGCGGCCCACACCCGGCGTTGGAAGTCGGTGCCGCGGGGGGCCAGCGGCAGGTCGAAGTCGCGGCGAGTGCCGGCGAAGTACTCGGCCAGCTGCTCGCATGCCAGCTCGGTCAGGGGGCCCGGGCGAGGCGGCTCCTGCTGTTCGCTGACGAAGTCGATCTCGGTGAGGCCCTCGGCGTCGGCGCGAATCAGGATCAGCCCCAGGGCATCGGCGTCCGGGGGGCGATAGTAGTCGAGGGTGTCATGGTTCATGTCATGCTCCTGCCGGTACGTTCGGCGTCGCGGGTCCTGTATCAGGAGTCTAACGCGACTCGTGACGATGGGCAGGACGATATCGGCCCCGCTGGCACTGCCAGCGGGGCCGATGTCGTTCCAGCGAGCGCTCGTCAGACCAGCTCGCGGTGCTCCTCTCTTGCCTTGCGGCGGTCGCGCCATACGGCGCGGCAGATCAGGGCGAGTACGCCCAGCGTCAGGGCGGGCCAGATCAGCACATAGAAGGCGAACAGTGTCGTCATGGTGACGTCTCCAGTTGAGTGTCGCTGCGGTGCCGCCGGGCGGCACCGCTCGAATGGGAGCAAGCCCGCGTATTCAGCGCTGGGCGGCGAGGCCGGCAGAGGCCGGGATCGCCTCGCCCGCGTCGGGCTCGGCCTCATGGCTGTCGTAGTCGCCCACCCGGTCGCCGATGGTGGCGAAGTCGAAGTTCTCCTGGCGGCTGGTCAGGCTCATCACCACGCACACCAGGGTGCTGGTGCCGTAGGCAGTCAGCGAGGCGAGCAGCACGGTGTAGTCGCGCAGGAAGCCGGTGGCGAAGATCAGCATGGCGATCAGCGCCAGGGTCCCGGCGATGAAGCCGGCGGTGCGGCCCAGGAAGCCGAACACCATCAGGCCGATGATCACGCCGCCGCCGATGCTGGCCAGAAGCTCGAAGAACAGGCCACCGGGGCCGGCGAGGTCGACAAGCTCGAAGCGGGCGGCGCAGAACAGCACCATGGCCACCAGCACCGAGGTGGTGAAGGCGGCGTTGGTCACGCGGTTCCAGAAGCAGCTGGCGATCACCGGGAAGACGATGGCGCCCCACAGCGCGCCCACGAACACCAGCATCACCAGGATATCCAGCGAGAAGCTGGCGAAGACGATGCCCACCATGGTGGCGGTGATCATGGTCAGGCGGCCCACCAGCAGCATGCGCTTGGGATCGGCCTTGCCGCGGGCGATGTTCTTGCCATAGACGTCGGCCATCATGATCGCCGACAGCGCCGAGAGGTCGGAGTCGGCGGTGGAGGAGAGCGAGCCGATCACCAGGATGAAGAACAGCGCGATGAACACCGGCGGCAGGTATCCGGAGACCATCTGCGGGATCAGGTTGTTCATGTTGCCGTCGAGGGGCTGTACGCCCAGGGTCAGGGCCATCAGGCCGATCATGCCCAGGCCGATGACGATGGCGCCGTAGCCCACGGTGGCGGTGAGGAAGGTGGGCTTGATGTGGTCCTCGTTCACCGCGAACAGGCGCTGGGAGATGGTCTGGTTACCGATGGCATAGGCCAGCACGGCGACGAAGAAGGGCGCGCCCTGCTGCAGGATCGCCTCGCTGGAGAAGAAGTTGGCCTGCTCGGCTGTCAGGTTGTCGAGGCCGGCGACCAGCTCGCTGGGGCCGCCCATGGCGAAGAACACCGCGGGAATGATCACGATGGCAATGGCCATGAGCGCCACCAGCTGGGCGAAGTCGGTCAGCACCGAGGCGCGGAAGCCGGACCACAGGGTATAGAACAGCACGCCGACGCCGGCGATGATCACCCCGGCCTGGAAGGAGAGCGGCGAGAGTACCGAGACCAGCGCGCCGGCGGCGGTGAAGTTGACCATCAGGCTGATCACGCTGCCCAGCACGTTGGAGAGGGCGAGGATCAGCTGGCTGGAGGAGCCGTGGCGGGCGTGGATCAGCTCGCCCAGGGTGTGGGCGTTGGGGGCGAGCTTGCGGAAGCGCCGGCCGAAGGGGTAGATGAAGAGGATCATCAGCGCCCCCCACAGGCCATAGTGGATGGGGCCCGAGACGCCATAGGTGTAGCCGGAGGTGGCCGCGGCATAGAAGGAGGCCGCCCAGATCCAGGTGGCGGTCATGCTGGCCGCGCCCATGCCGAAGCCGATTCGGTGGTTGGAGACCATGTAGGCGTCGGCATCCTCGTTCTTCTTGCGGATGCCGAGCGTCATCAGGTAGGTGCCGCCGTAGAAGGCGAGCAGCAGCAGGATGACGGTCAGGGTCGAGAACTGGTAGAGCGTTTCGCTGTTCAAGGGCAATCCCTCGGTAGATGGAACGGACACGTCTCTTACATGTCGGTCCAGGCCGCATGTCGGACGCAGTGATGGAGATGGGGCGGGTTTGCCGAATGGCCGGGCGAGCTGTCGAGCGCCCAGGCGAGAGCCTGCGCAGTCGGCAACGGCGCGGCGGGGCTATCGGCAAGGCACGGCGAAAGGGCCGTGGGTAAGGCTTACCCCAGCGCGGGGGAGGCAGGTGGCGGGCGGCGCGGCATGCAGCGGCCCTTGTCGGCGTAGTGTAGCGACATGGATTCCTTCTCTTTCGATGGCGTCGTCGACGGTCAGTCGAAGGTACGGCGATCCAGTCTGCGGTGAGGCAAGACCAGGTTGGGCAGGCAGCGTGGCCTTGGCCCGTCAGGGATCGATTGTTGTATACATTGTCCTGATCCGGGGCCGTATACCCTACCCACCCGAATGACGAATGTCCAATCTGCCCTGATCGAGGGGGTAACGGGCCTCAGCTCCTGCGAAAACGACGAGATGCAAGGAGGTGGCCTCCCCGCGCCGGCTCCCGGCATGCGGCCATGCTGCCCGCCACCACCAGCGCTGACGCCACCGGCAGCCGCCAGTCCGGCGTGGCCACACCGGCCAGTACCAGGAACAGAGTGGCCAGCACCGGCACCGCATGGGCCAGGTTGCCGACCCGGTGGCCGAGCGGGTCGCGCATGGCGCGGTCCCAGGCCAGCATCGCCAGCCCGTAGGGCCCCAGCCCCAGGCTGACGGCGACCATCAGGACCTCCAGCGAGGGCAGGGCAATGATGCCCTCCAGGGCCAGGCTGGCACTGCCGGTCAGCACGCTGGCGATCAGCAGCAGGTGTGGCATGCGCTCCCCCAGGCGCCAGGCCGAGACGCGAGCGGCCAGGGAGTAGAGCGCCCAGCAAAGTGCCCCGAGGGCGGCCAGCAGGTAGCCACCCCAGGCGCCCGAGACGCCGCCGGCCAGCGCCTGGGGCGCCACCAGCAGGGCCGCGCCGGAGAATGCCAGGCCGGCACCGATCAGGCTGCTCGCCGACAGCCGCCCCAGCACCAGCCACTGGCTGGCCAGCAGGAACAGCACCGGCCAGGTGTAGAGGATCAGCGCCGCCTCCTCGGCGGGGGCCAGGGTGAAGGCGGCGAAGCAGGCCCCCACCGCACCGGTGATCAGCAGCGGCACGCCCAGATAGACGAGCACGCCGTGCAGTGGGCGAAGCGGGGCATCCCGATGGCGCCGACGGCGTGCCATGGGCAGGGTGCCGAGGGCGCCGGCGAGCAGGGCCAGGGCCGAGAGACGCAGCGGCGGAAGCTCGCCTGCCTGGGCGGCCAGCAGCGGTACCAGCGCCCACAGCACCACCGCCAGCGCCGCGGCGCCACCGCCAAGCCAGGGAGAGTGGGTGAGGTGTGAGCGGTGCAGCTGCATGGTCGAGCCTCCTGATGGCGTGATCGTGGGCAGTGGGATGCTGCCGCCATGCTAGCCATGCCATACTCATCAAGATAACGATCTTTATTGAAGGTATTCATCAAGGAGCATGATGAATCAATGCGTGCCCCGACGCTCGACCTGAGCCTGCTGCGCACCCTGGTGGCGGTAGCCGATACCGGCAGCGTCACTGCCGCGGCGCGGCGCCTGGCCTACACCCAGTCCACGGTGAGCATGCAGCTCTCGCGCCTGGAGGCAGCGCTTGGCGTGGCACTTCACGAACGGCAGGGAAGGCGCATCCGCTTCACCGCCGAGGGCGAGCGCCTGCTGGGTCATGCCCGCCGGCTGCTGGCGCTCAACGACGAGGCGCTGGCCGACATGCGTGCCCGGCGTGTCACCGGTGAGCTCAACCTGGGGATTCCCGAGGACTACGCCCCGCTGCTCACCGCGGTGTTCTCCTGGTTCCATCAGCTCTATCCGGATGTGGGGCTGCAGGTGACCTGCGGCACCAGCACCGACCTTGTGGAGCGGGTGCGTGCCGACGAGCTGGACCTGGCCCTGGTGACCCGTCAGCGGCGTTCACCGGGTGGCGAGGTGATCCGTCGTGAGCCCCTGGCCTGGGCAGTGGGGCTGGAGCGCCAGCCGCCGCTATCCGATCCGCTGCCGTTGGCGCTCTACTCCCCCGGCGCCGACCTCTTCCGCGAGGTGGCGGAGGATGCCCTGGCCGCCGCCGGTCGTACCTGGCGGGTGGCCTATACCAGCCAGTCCATGGCCGGGCTGGCGCCGGTGGTGCAGGCGGGGCTTGCCATCGTGGTGGTCACCCGCAGCATGCTCGGTCCCCAGCTGCGCGCCCTGGATGAGTCAAGCGGCCTGCCGGCGCTGCCCGCGGTGGAGCTGGCCCTGCATCGCGCCGCCCGACGCCCCACCGAGCCGGCCCGGCGCCTGGCAGAGCTGATCCGCGAGGCGCTGGCACCGATGGCTGCGGACTGAACCCGCTATGGCGGCAATAGGTCGAAAGCCGAAATCCCGAGCGTTATACTCGGGTATTCACGCCCCAACCGCCGACCGGAGCCGCCATGTTTCCCGAGTTCAGCCTGCGTTATGCCCGCCTGCCCGAGCGCTTCTATCTGCGCTTTGACCCGGTGCCGGTGCCCGAGCCGCGGCTGGTGGCCTTCAACCGGCCGCTGGCGGAGGCGCTGGGCTTCGACCTGACGACCTTCGATGAGCAGCGTGCCGCCGAGTGGTTCTCCGGCAACGCCGTGCCGCCGGGCGCCGACCCCGTCGCCCAGGCCTACGCCGGTCACCAGTTCGGTCACTTCAACCCGCGCCTGGGCGATGGCCGCGCCGTGCTGCTCGGCGAGGTGGTCGACCGCGAAGGACGGCTGCGCGATATCCAGCTCAAGGGCGCCGGCATGACACCCTTCTCCCGGGGCGCCGACGGGCGCGCGCCGCTGGGGCCGGTGCTGCGCGAGTACCTGGTCAGCGAGGCGATGCATCGGCTCGGCGTGCCCACCACCCGGGCACTGGCCGCAGTGACCAGCGGCGAGCGGGTGTTCCGGCGGGTGCCGGAGCCCGGCGCGGTGCTGACCCGGGTGGCCTCGAGCCACCTGCGCGTCGGCACCTTCCAGTACTTCGCCGCCCGGGACGACGTGGAGGCGGTACGCACCCTGGCCGATATGGCCATCGAGCGCCACTATCCACACCTTCTGGGCCCCGAGCTCGCCGAGGGCGAGCGCTACCTGGCCCTGCTGGAGGCAGTGGCAGAGCGCCAGGCGGCGCTGGTGGCGAAGTGGATGGGGCTCGGCTTCATCCATGGCGTGATGAACACCGACAACTGCGCGATTTCCGGCGAGACCATCGACTATGGCCCCTGTGCCTTCATGGAGGCCTACTCGTCGACCATGGTATTCAGCTCCATCGACGAGCAGGGGCGCTACGCCTATCGCAATCAGCCATGGATCGCCCAGTGGAACCTGGCACGCTTCGCCGAGACGCTGATCCCGCTGATCGACGACGACCAGGAGGCGGCGATCGAGAAGGCCACCGCGGTGATCGAGCGCTATGAGACACGGTACGAGGCGGAGTGGCTGGGAGTGATGCGCGCCAAGCTGGGGCTGGCCGGGGAAGAGGAGGGCGACCGCGCGCTGGTCGAGGCCTTCCTCGAGACGCTCGCGGCCGGCCGCGCCGATTTCACCCTGGCATTTCGTCGCCTGAGTGAGGCACTGCAAGAGGATGCCCCCGCGCTCCTCGAGCTGTTCGAGGACAGCCAGGCCCTGCGCGAATGGCTGCCGCGCTGGCGCGAGCGCCTGGCCCGGGAGGCGGCCTCGCCCGAGGCGGTCGCCGCGCGCATGAACGCGACCAACCCGCTCTATATTCCCCGGAACCACCAAGTGGAGCGGGCCATCGCCGCGGCATCCGAGCATGACGACTTCGCCCCCTTCGAGGCCCTGCGTGAGGTGCTGGCCGAGCCCTATGCCGAGCAGTCCGGATGCGAGGCGTACGCCGAGCCGGCGCCTGCCGCCGAGCGGGTGCTGCGCACCTTCTGCGGGACCTGAGCCATCGCGGCCAGCCATCTGTAAACAAAAAAGACGCCCGGGTTTCCCCGGGCGTCTCTGTCTCGGTACCTCGGTACCGGTATTTCTCTATCGGCATTCTGGCCGGGCGATTGCCCGGCGCAGGCAGCCTTACTTCTGCAGCTTCTCGACGTCGAAGCGGTCGGCGTTCATCACCTTGGTCCAGGCCTTGACGAAGTCCTTCACGAACTTCGCCTCGTTGTCGTCCTGGGCGTACACCTCGGCGTAGGAGCGCAGGATGGAGTTGGAACCGAACACCAGGTCGATGCGGCTGGCGGTCCACTTGGTCTGGTCGCTCTGGCGATCACGGATCTCGTAGGTGCCGTTGCCGGCCGGCTTCCAGGCGTAGGCCATGTCGGTCAGGTTGACGAAGAAGTCGTTGGTCAGCTGACCCTCGCGATCGGTGAACACGCCGTGCTTGCTGCCGCCGTGGTTGGTACCCAGCACCCGCATGCCGCCGATCAGCACGGTCATCTCCGGGGCGGTCAGCCCCATCAGCTGGGCGCGGTCGAGCAGCATCTCCTCCGGCTTGACGATGTAATCCTTCTTCTGCCAGTTGCGGAAGCCATCGGCCAGCGGCTCCAGCGGCTCGAAGGAGTCGGCGTCGGTCATCTCGTCGCTGGCGTCGCCACGACCCGGGATGAAGGGCACCAGGATGTCGTGGCCGGCGGCCTTCGCGGCCTGCTCGATGCCCACGCTGCCGCCCAGCACGATCACGTCGGCCACGCTGGCACCGGTCTCGGCGGAGATCTTCTCGTAGGCCTTGAGCACTTTTGCCAGGCGTGCCGGCTCGTTGCCCTCCCAGTCCTTCTGCGGGGCCAGGCGGATGCGCGCGCCGTTGGCGCCGCCGCGCATGTCGGAGCCGCGGAAGGTGCGCGCGCTGTCCCAGGCGGTGCTGACCATCTCGCCGATGGAGAGGCCGCTCTCGGCGATCTTCTGCTTGACCACCTCGATGGAGTAGTCGGTGCTGCCGGCGGGGACCGGATCCTGCCAGATCATGTCCTCGTCCGGGGCGTCGGGGCCGATGTAGCGGGACTTGGGCCCCATGTCGCGGTGGATCAGCTTGAACCAGGCACGGGCGAAGCAGTCCTTGAAGTACTCGGGATCCTGGCGGAACTTGTCCAGGATCTTCCGGTAGTCAGGGTGCATCTTCATCGCCATGTCGGCGTCGGTCATGATCGGGTTGTGGCGCTTGGAGGGGTCGCTGGCGTCGACCGGCTTATCCTCCTCCTTCATGTCCACCGGCTCCCACTGCCAGGCACCGGCGGGGCTCTTCTTGAGCTCCCACTCATGATCGAGCAGGGCGTCGAAGTAGCCCATGTCGAACTGGGTCGGGTTCTTGGTCCAGGCACCCTCGATACCGGAGGTCACCGCGTTGGCGGCCTTGCCGCCCATATTGGGGTTGGTCCAGCCGAAGCCCTGCTCCTCGACGTCCGCGGCCTCGGGCTCCGGGCCCAGGGCGGCAGCATCCCCGTTACCGTGACACTTGCCGACGGTGTGGCCGCCGACGGTCAGCGCCGCGGTCTCCTCGTCGTTCATCGCCATGCGGGCGAAGGTCTCGCGTACCTGCTCGCCGGTCTTGATCGGGTCGGGCTGACCGTTGACCCCCTCGGGGTTCACGTAGATCAGGCCCATCTGCACCGCGGCCAGCGGGTTTTCCATGGTGTCGGGCTTGTCGACGTCACCGTAGCGCTCGTCGGAGGGAGCCAGCCACTCCTTCTCGGCGCCCCAGTAGATGTCCTTCTCGGGGTGCCAGATGTCCTCGCGGCCGAAGGAGAAGCCGAAGGTCTTGAAGCCCATGGATTCATAGGCGACGTTGCCGGCCAGGATGATCAGGTCGGCCCAGCTGATCTGGTTGCCGTACTTCTTCTTGATCGGCCACAGCAGGCGACGCGCCTTGTCCAGGCTGGCGTTGTCCGGCCAGGAGTTGATCGGTGCGAAGCGCTGGTTGCCGGTGCCGCCGCCGCCGCGGCCGTCGGCGATGCGGTAGGTACCCGCCGCGTGCCAGGACATGCGGATGAACAGGCCGCCATAGTGGCCCCAGTCTGCCGGCCACCACGACTGGCTGTCGTTCATCAGGGCATGCATGTCCTTCATCAGCGCGTCGAAGTCAAGCTTGCGGACCTCCTGGCGATAGTCGAAGTCCTCGCCCATCGGGTCGGTCTTGCGATCATGCTGGTGGAGGATGTCCAGGTTGAGGGCTTCCGGCCACCAGTCCATGTTGTCGCGGCCCGTGGCGGTGTTGCCACCGTGCATGACCGGACACTTGCCTGCGTTCTGCTGATCACCCATGTTGCTCTTCCTTCCTGTCTGCGTTGAGGAGCTGCCACCTCTGTATAGACGATGGCACTCCGGCGGGGCAATGAGCCTGGTCAACTCTCGGCCACAAGCCTGTCTGTGCCCTGGCTCATTCCCCGGGAGTCCTCTTCAAGCTACTCCCTGTGGATCCATTAGGACAATGCGAGATTGCCGACCCTGGCGATAGCAAAACTTTATCGTGGTTCGGCGCCAGGGCTGCTACGCCCTCCACGCAACCGAAGGCTGAAAAAGGGACCGACCGGAACAAGCCCGAATGGTCCCTCTGTCGTTATTCCACCCCGGGGTGATGGCCGTGTTCGGCGTTGCCGCGAGGGGCGTCTCTTCGCAGGCCGTCAGTCGGCGCCGGTCGCAGGGATCACCAGCGCCTTCGCCTCGCCCATCAGGAAGGCGCGATTGGTCTCCAGCGCCTCGCGCAGGAAGTCCCACAGCAGGCGCACTCGGGCCAGTCGGCGCTGCTCCTGGCGGGCGGTGATCCAGAACTGGCGGTCGACGGCGACCTCCTCGGCCAGCACGCGCTCGAGCCCTGTGTCCGTCTCGGCCATGAAGCAGGGCAGCACGGCCAGCCCCGCGCCGTGGCGGCAGGCCACCTGCTGGGTGGTCACGCTGGTGCTGCGCACGGTGAAGTGGGGCGGCCGGCCCACCACCGCGGGATCCACCAGCGGCTCCAGATAACTGAGCTGCTGGCTGAAGATCAGGTCGTCGACGTAGCCGACAAGGCGATGTTCGCCCAGTTCGGCCAGGCGCGCCGGCCGCCCGTGGCGGTCGAGATAGCCCTGGCTGCCGTAGAGGCGCAGCCGGTAGTCGCATAGCCGCGAGATCACCAGGCCCGGGCTCACGGGGCGCTCAACGGTGATGGCCAGGTCCGCCTCGTGGCGGCTCAGGTTGACCACCCGGGGCAGGGCGAGCAGGTCCAGGGTGACACCGGGGTGGCGCTCGCAGAAGGCCGAGAGCAGCGGGGCGATCACCCAGGTGCCGAACCCCTCGGTGACCCCCAGGCGGATCTGTCCGCTCACCTGGTGATCCTTGTCGGAGAGGCTCTCGCCCGCCTCGAAGGCGTGGCGAGCCATCTCCTCGGCGTGGGCGAGCAGCTGCTGGCCGGCCTCGGTGAGGTGGTAGCCGTGGGTGCTGCGCTCGAAGAGCTGGGTGTTGAGCTTCTGCTCGAAGCGCCGCGTGCGCCGCGAGAGGGTGGAGTGGTCCAGCCCCAGGCGACGGGCGGCATCGGTGAGCCGCTGGCTGCGGGCCACTTCAAGGAAGATCTGGATGTCGTGCCAGTCGAGCATGTTGGGTGTTCCCGGGCAACGATGGTTGTGCATCTGTGCACAAGCAATGTGCCCGAGTACCCGTTGTCACGCCATGCGACCTCTGGATAGACTCGTCCTCATAGTCTTCCGTGTTTTTATACACACAAAGTCTAATGTCGGGTGACGGCAGCGAGCGCCGCGGTGCTCCACAACAACAAGCCAGCACCCTGACAGCGACAGCATCCAAGGAGTACGCCCATGTCAGTCCGCGAAATCCCCATGTACATCGACGGCCAGCCCGTCCAGTCCCAGAGCCAGGAGTGGCGCGACGTGGTCAACCCGGCCACCCAGGAAGTGGTCGCCCGGGTGCCGTTCTGCACCGCCGAGGAGGTCGAGCGCGCCGTGGCCAGCGCCAAGGAGGCCTTCAAGACCTGGCGCAAGGTGCCGCTGGCCAAGCGCATGCGCATCATGCTCAAGCTGCAGGCGCTGATCCGCGACAACACCGACGAGCTGGCCGCGCTGATCACCGAGGAGCACGGCAAGACCCTGCCCGACGCCGCCGGTGAGGTGGGTCGCGGCCTGGAAGTGGTGGAGCACGCCTGCTCGATCACCTCCCTGCAGCTGGGTGAGCTGGCCGAGAACGCCGCCAACGAGGTGGACGTCTATACCCTGAACCAGCCGCTGGGCGTGGGTGCCGGCATCACCGCCTTCAACTTCCCCATCATGCTGCCCTGCTTCATGTTCCCGCTGGCCATCGCCACCGGTAACACCTTCGTGCTCAAGCCCTCCGAGCAGGACCCGAGCTCCACCATGCGTCTGGTCGAGCTGGCCCACGAGGCAGGTATCCCGGCCGGGGTGCTCAACGTGGTGCACGGCGGCCCGGACGTCGCCAACCAGATCGCCGACCATACCGACATCAAGGCGCTCTCCTTCATCGGCTCCACCCACGTGGGCTCGCTGCTCTACAACCGCGCCGCTGCTGCCGGCAAGCGGATGCAGTCGATGATGGGCGCCAAGAACCACTGTGTGGTGATGCCCGACGCCAACCGCAGCCAGGCCATCAATAACCTGCTGGGCTCCGCCTATGGCGCCGCCGGTCAGCGCTGCATGGCCAACTCCGTTGTGGTGCTGGTGGGCGAGGCCCGCGAGTGGCTGGAAGACATCGTCGAGGGCACCAGGACCATGAAGGTGGGCCCCGGCACCCAGACCGACGCCGACCTCGGCCCGCTGGTCTCGCCCCAGGCCAAGGAGCGCGTCGAGCGGTTGATCACCGCCGGCGAGAAGGAGGGCGCCAACCTGCTGGTGGACGGCCGCGGCTACCAGGTGGAGGGCTACCCGGACGGCAATTTCGTCGGACCCACCCTGTTCACCGACGTCACTCCGGAGATGACCATCTACCGTGAGGAGATCTTCGGCCCGGTGCTCTGCGTGGTCACCGTCGACACCCTCGACGAGGCGATCGAGTTCATCAACGCCAACCCCAACGGCAACGGCACCTCCATCTTCACCAACTCCGGCTGGGTGGCGCGCCGCTTCGAGAGCGACATCGACGTCGGCCAGGTGGGCATCAACGTGCCGATCCCGGTGCCGGTCGCCTACTTCAGCTTCACCGGCTCGCGCGCCTCCAAGCTCGGTGACCTGGGCCCCAACGGCAAGCAGGCCATTGCCTTCTGGACCCAGACCAAGACCGTCACCGCCCGCTGGTTCGAGCCGGAGAACGTCTCCAGCGGCATCAACAGCACCATCTCGCTGAGCTGATCACGCTCGCTCGGTGACAACGCGGCCCCGCCTCGAGAGAGGCGGGGCCGCGTGCTTTTGTTACCCTCTTTCGACCGTCGGTGTATGGACAGCAATATGACGTTGACGTTAACTGGAATAGTCTTATAACAAGCACAATCAGGAGTCAGCATGACCACCCCTATCAGCCGCTTTCCCGTACCCGAATCGATCCAGGACCTGCCCGAGGACATCCGTGACGCCATGCTGGCGGTGCAGGAGAAGGCCGGCTTCGTGCCTAACGTCTTCCTGATGCTGGCCCACCGGCCGGCCGAGTTCCGCGCTTTCTTCGCCTATCACGACGCCCTGATGGAGCGGGAGTCCGACACGCTCACCAAGGCAGAGAAGGAAATGATCGTTGTGGCCACCAGTGCCCGCAACCGCTGCCTCTACTGCGTGGTGGCCCACGGCGCCCTGGTGCGCATCTACAGCAAGGATCCGCTGCTGGCCGACCAGGTGGCCGTCAACCACCGCACGGCACCGATCAGCGAGCGCCACCGCATCATGATCGACTTCGCCATGCACTGCAGCCTGGAGGTGGGGGAACTCACCGACGAATGGGAGGCCCGCCTGGCGGATGCCGGTTTCACCCGCGATGACATCTGGGACATCGGCGCCATCGCCGCCTTCTTCGGCCTCTCCAACCGGCTGGTCACCCTGACCGGCACGCCGCCCAACGAGGAGTTCTATCTGATGGGGCGGGTGCCGCGAGAGAAGAAATAGGCTTTAGCGCGACAAGAATCGCTGATAACGCAGTTCCAGTGCCTCCTGGCTCGGCTTATCTCTAGCGTGTCTGGGGATGGAGATTCGCTGGCCGTCGAGCTGCTTCATGCTCTCAAGCAGAGGCCCATCCTGAGTCGAGAGCAGCTCATCATTCAGGTGGATGCGGTAGTTGGGGTCAATGCCGATCAAGTCAGCATCGTAAGCCCTATGATGCAGCCGGCTGAGGGATATGCCATTGCTCACTTCTGCGGTGCTGTCCTGATCGATGTCGGGAATAATATGTGCCGCCTCCAGTAGTTGTGGCACTGGCAGCCCCGTCATGGCGCAGCGGTTGGAATATGCCAGCATCACTCGCGCACGGAATTCAGCCTGATGAACCCGCGTTTTGGCTTCACGGATTACGTAGCGTTTCTCTATCTCATCCGTCCTGTAGGCGCCATGGTTTTCTGCGACATGGCGCATCTGGCCAATTCGGTCGTTCATGCTGACATGGCATAACTCTCTGGCCAGGTCCATGTTGTCGATGTAGCAGGGCCATAAAGGAAGGTAGCGGCCTGGAGCGACGCCCACTAGGTAGATGATCGGATCCTGTCGCTCGTAGCTGATTAAGAGCTGGCGATTCGCGGGCTTGGCTGTTCCTCCTGCCTCAAGCGAATACCAGAAGCCACCCTCGTCGCTATCACCATCGGAATAGATATTGATCCTGCCCTGCTTGGGGACCACGGTTTTGATACTCAGGATGCCATCTGGCATCTGCTTGGGTTTGAAGATGCCGATTGCTCTGCTGGCGATGAAGAAAGACTCCCCATCCAAGGGGACCGGCTGGGCAATGGCCTCCCAGGGCACATCATTCGAGTATTGTTGTGCGATGGCTTCAAGGCGCTGAAATGCTGCTTGGCGAAGACGAGTATCGATATTCAGCAAAGCTGGCTCCCCGCTCTATGCCGATAGTATCCACTCATACTAATCAAGAGGGGTGGCTTGTACACCGTTGCGCGTATTGAGCGCTGTGAAGATCCTCTGCGCCGACGAGTAGTTGAGCATGTCTCGCTGGTCCACTGGCAGGCAGGACTCTGTCTCGCTATGATGCTTCCGGTCACGCCTTGCCGCTGTGCGAGGCGTGACCTCACAATTCATTCACTTGTCGCCAGGGGAGTCCCGCCGCATCCGCGGGGGCTGAGAGGGCCAAGCGCCGACCCTGGAACCTGATCCGGTTCATACCGGCGGAGGAAGCGCGACATGCCCTACCTGACGTCTGCCGTGCTCGGCGCGGCGCTGCTGTGCTTTGCTTTCCTGGGCCTGCGGGCCCGCCGGGCCGATGGCCCCCTCGATGACTACGTGACCGCCCGCAATTCCCAGGGTGCCCAGGCCATCGGCCTGTCGTTCCTGGCCTCCGGCATGGGCGCCTGGATCCTCTTCGCGCCGCCGGAGATCGGCGCCTTCGTGGGGCCGGTGGCGTTGGCCGGCTATGCCATCGGCTCCTCGCTGCCCTTCATCGTGCTGGGGCTCTACGGCCCGGCGATCCGCCGCCACCTGCCGCAAGGCCGCAGCATCGGCGAGTTCGCCGAGGCCTGCTATGGCGCCGGGGTGCGCCGCTGGGTGGCCTTCGTCTCGGTGGCCTACATGGCGCTCTTCCTGGCCGCCGAGCTCACCGCCATCGGCGCCATCGCCGCCATCCTCTCGGATGTGCCGCCCGCGCTGGTGATCCTGGGGCTGGCGGTGGTCACCCTGGTCTATACCACCCTGGGCGGCCTGCGGGCGAGCCTAGCCACCGATCGCTGGCAGGCCTGGCTGCTGCTGGCCCTGCTGGTACTGGTGGGCGGCGTGGCCTGGTGGTGGCTGCCGCCGATGCCCGCCGAGGCGACGATGCCTTCCATTCCCGCCAGCAGTGCGCTCTCCGTGGCGCTGACCCTGGTGATCGCGGTGACCGCGGCCAACCTGTTCCACCAGGGCTACTGGCAGCGCATCTGGGCCGCCGAGAACGACCGCGCCCTGAGCCGCGGGGCACTGCTGGGCGGCGCCAGCAGCCTGCTGGTGGTGATGGCCATCGGCGGGCTCGGGATGCTGGCGGCGATGCACGCCCTGCCGCTGGGCGAGCCGCCGATGCCCTTCTTCGCGCTGCTCTCCGCGGCGCCGGCCTGGCTGGGCCTGCCGGCGCTGGTGCTGGCGGTGACCCTGGTGGCCTCGAGCGTCGATACCCTGCAGAACGCCATCGCCTCCATGGCGGTGGCCAGCAGCGGCCGGCGCGGGCTCTCGGTGCGCGCCGCGCGCCTGGTGACAGTGGCGCTGATGGTGCCGGTGGTCTGGGTGGCCCTGCAGGGCTTCTCGGTGCTGCGCCTCTTCCTGATCGCGGACCTCCTGTGCGCGGCCATCGTGGTGCCGGTGCTGCTGGGGCTGTGGCGGCGCATGTCGCCGCTGGCCGCGGTGGTCGGCGGCGTGGCCGGCATGCTCGGGGCCATCGTGCCGGGCTGGATCGCGCAGGGCAGCTTCGCCGCCGGCATGCTGGCGGCCACCTTCCCCGGCAGCATCCCGACGCTTCCGCCCTTCCTGGGGGCACTGGTCGGCTCGACGCTCGTCAGCCTGTTGGTCGCCTGGCTGCGTCCGGGCGAGAGGCTCCAGCCCGCCCGCGAAGGAGACGCCCGATGAACCCCCGCGCCGATTTCAACGCCTGGGCCGCGCAGCAGGACGCGCCGCGCCTCACCGACTGGCTGCGCGAGATCAGCGAGCCCGACTGGTCTTCTACCGTGAACCATCCGCTGTTCGACGCTCTGGCCGAGGGGCGGCTTTCGGGTGCCGACTTCGCCGCCTACATGGCGCAGGACTACGGCTTCGTGGATCCCTTCACCGCGCTGATTGGCTTCGCCATCGGCCGGGCGCCGTGCATGGCGGACCGGGTGGTGCTGGGGCAGTTCATGGGCATGCTGACCAGCGACGAGAACAGCACCTTCCAGCGCACCTTCGAGGCCTTCGGAGTCCCGGCCTCGACGCCCGAGGCGCCGGCCTGGCTGCCCGAGACCCGGGCCTTCCAGGCGCTGCTGCGCGAGACCGGTGATCGCGGCGGCTATGCGGAGATCCTGGCGGTGCTGGTGGTCACCGAGTGGGTCTACCTGGAGTGGGCGCTGCGGGTGACGCGTGCAGGCGACCTGCACCCGCTGATGGGGGAGTGGATCGACCTGCACGACAACCCCGCCTTCCAGGAGTTCGTGGCCTGGCTGCGCCGCCGCCTGGACGAGGAGGCCGAGGCGCTCGATGACGCCGCCTTCGCCCGCATGGCCGAGTGCTTCCGCGAGACGGTGGCGAAGGAGCGTGCCTTCCATGACGCCGTGGTGCCGCGCTGAGCGAAGCAGTCGCCATGCCCGAGTTGCTTGCGGTGGGCTTTGCTTTCGGGGAAGAGGGGGGCTCCCTCAGTCGAGAAAGAGGTCGGCGGGTAGCCCGAAGCGCTGGGTCAGGGCCTTGATCTGGCGAACGTTCAGGCGTCGCTTGCCGTTCAGGATCTCCGAGATCACCGATTGGGTGCCGACTTCCGGCAGGCTCGACTGGTCGAGGCCGTGCCACTGCATTAGCTGGCGGAGCATGTCGGCCCCCCTGACGTCCGGCATCGGGCGATGGGCGTCGTCGTACTCCTCGATCAGGTCACCCATGTGTGAGGCGAGGCTTGCCAGGGGGTGCTCCTCGTCGTCTCCGACCAGTTCCAGCAGCTCATCGAGCGCTGCGACAAGGGCATCGTAGTCGTCTTCCGATTCCGGGGCATTGAGCAGGGGGGCCACGAAGCGCCAGTGGGCGGCCGCCTGTTGGACGATGCTGGTCATGTTCACTCCTTCCAGGTGCCCCTGTCGTATTCGGTATGGTCGAGGACGTGCTGGATATAGACCTTCTTGAATCGATAGTGCACCACTGCGATGAGGCGAATCTTGTTGCCACCGATATCGAAGACATGCTGTCGGCCGACCTTGTCGGTGGCGGGGAACAGTGCCTTCATCTCGGCAAAGCTGCCGGGCTCGCTCGACTTCATGAGCCGATACCAGGCATCCAGTGCAGAGGCGGCCTGGGGCCATTTCTGCTTGGCTTCCCAGATGCGCTTCTGGGTGATGACATGCATGGCGGCTGCTCTATCGCACTTTGCGATAAAGAGTAGCCGCCATCGTTCATTGTGGCAAGGTTGGCAGGGGGCATGGACAGCCACATGAGTTGCGGTCCACCCTCTGAGGTTCACGTCATCTTCACAGGAGCCCTGCCATGAGCGATACCCCGAAGGATTCCCGCCGCCGCCACTCCGCCACGGTGGTGGATGGTCCCGGCAAGGCGGCCAGCCGCGCCATGCTTCGCGCGGTGGGCTTCACCGATGAAGACTTCAGGAAGCCCCAGGTGGGGATCGCCTCCACCTGGAGCAACCTCACCCCCTGCAACAGCCATATCGACGAGCTGGCGCGCCACGCCAGCGACGGCGCCGATGCCGCCGGCGGCAAGGGGGTGATCTTCAACACCATCACCATCTCCGACGGCATCGCCAACGGCACCGAGGGAATGAAGTACTCGCTGGTGTCTCGGGAGGTGATCGCCGACTCCATCGAGACGGTGGCCGGCTGCGAGGGCTTCGACGGCCTGGTGGCCATCGGCGGCTGCGACAAGAACATGCCGGGCTGCCTGATGGGGCTGGCACGCCTCGACCGCCCCAGCGTGTTCGTCTACGGCGGCACCATCCTGCCCGGCAAGGGCCACACCGACATCGTCTCGGTGTTCGAGGCCATGGGCGCCCACAGCCGCGGCGACATCGACCTGATCGAGCTCAAGCAGATCGAGGAGACGGCGATCCCCGGCCCGGGCTCCTGCGGCGGCATGTATACCGCCAACACCATGGCCTCGGCCATCGAGGCGCTGGGCATGAGCCTGCCGGGAAGCTCCGCCCAGAACGCCGTCTCCAACGACAAGCGCGAGGACTGCGAGGCGGCCGGTGCCGCGGTGCTCGAGCTGCTCGAGCGCGACCTCAAGCCCTCGGACATCATGACCCGGGAGGCCTTCGAGAATGCCATCAGCGTGGTGATCGCCCTGGGCGGCTCCACCAATGCGGTGCTGCACCTGATCGGCATGGCTCGCACCATCGGGGTGGAGCTGAGCCTCGAGGACTTCACCCGCATCGGCAAGCGGGTGCCGGTGGTGGCCGACCTGCGCCCCAGCGGCCACTACATGATGAGCGAGCTGGTGGCGATCGGCGGCATCCAGCCGTTGATGAAGATCCTGCTCGACGCCGGCCTCTTGCACGGCGACTGTCTGACCGTGACCGGGAAGACGCTTGCCGAGAACCTGGCGAGCGTCGCCCCCTATCCCGACGACCAGCGGATCATCGCGGCCCTGGATGCGCCCATCAAGGCCGAGAGCCACCTGCGCATCCTGCACGGTAACCTGGCGCCCGAGGGCGCGGTGGCCAAGATCACCGGCAAGGAGGGCACGCGCTTCTCCGGCACCGCCAGGGTGTTCGGCTCCGAGGAGGAGGCCCAGGCACGCATCAACGACGGCACCGTGGTGGCCGGCGACGTGGTGGTGATTCGCTACGAGGGGCCGCGCGGCGGGCCCGGCATGCGCGAGATGCTCACCCCCACCTCGGCGATCATGGGCCGTGGGCTGGGCAGCGAGGTGGCGCTGATCACCGACGGGCGCTTCTCCGGCGGCAGCCACGGCTTCGTGGTCGGCCACGTGACCCCGGAGGCCTTCGACGGCGGCCCGCTGGCGCTGGTGGAGGACGGCGACCGCATCACCATCGACGCCGAGGCCGACACCATCGACGTCGACCTCACCGACGAGGAGCTGATGCGCCGCCGCGCCGCCTGGCAGCAGCCGGCGCCGCGCTATACCCGCGGGGTGCTGGCCAAGTATGCGAGGCTGGTCAGCTCGGCCAGCACCGGGGCGGTGACCGACTCACAGGAGTAGCGTCGGGCGCCGTCAGGGCTCGCAGCTAGCGGTATGCCGCAGGCGCAGGCGGTTGCGCAGATGGCGTGCCAGGATGTCCACGCCGATATTGAGCAGGGCGGTGATCAGGATCAGGACCATGGCCCGGTCGAAGCGGATCTCCTGGATGGCGCTGTCGACATAGAAGCCCAGGGTGGCGATGCCGAGGATGCCGAGGATGGCGGTCTCGCGCATGATGATCTCCCAGCGGTAGAAGAGCAGGGCCAGGAAGGGACCGTAGAGCCGCGGGGTCAGCTCGAAGGCGTAGCGTTCGATGCCGCGCGGGGCATCGGCACGCAGCGTGATCTCGTTGCTGCGCTGGCCCACCAGGTGGCCGATGATGCCGCCATTGTGGATGGCCAGTGCCACCACCGCCGGCAGCATCGAGGGGCCCCACAGCTGCAGCAGGATGAAGGCCAGCAGGTACTCGGGGGTCGAGCGCAGGATCACCAGCACGCCGTGGCCCAGCGCGCCGCGCATCCGGCCGGAGAGATGGCGCCCGGTGAAATGCTGCGACACCAGCGGATACAGCATGAGCGTCAGCAGGCCGGTCGCCACCAGGGCGATCTGGGTCAGCAGCAGGGTATTCCAGATGCCCGGCAGCGCCTCGTTGGCGAGCAGGTCCCCCAGCCAGGGCATGAGCCCGGCGACCCCCTCGCCCTGGCGCAGCGGCTCGGGAACGATATCCTCTGTGAAGAAGCGCGAGACGCTCTGCCAGCGGATCGGCAGCCCCTCGCCGAGCAGGAAGGGGGCGGCCAGCAGGTAGAGGGGCAGCAGGCGCGGGCGGGCCCACAGCCTGAGGGTGGCGATCAGCGCATAGAACAGCAGCAGCAGCGCCCCCACCGTGGTGTACTGGCCCTGGGCGAACGAGGACTCCAGGTAGAAGCCCAGGGTGGGCATGCCCACGAAGCCCAGCACGGCGCTGGAGCGCAGGCCGCACTCGAGCCGGTAGGCGGTGTAGGTCGCCAGGTGCGGCCAGGCCTGGCTGAAGCGGGTGTAGGCGAGGGCCGAGACCACGCCGGTGCCATGGGGGATCACCTGCGCCGGCTGTGGGTCGCTCTCGTCGAGGATCTCGGCATAGACCTTGGCGAAGATGCCGGCATAGGGAATGGCGATGGCGAGCACGCCGGTCAGCGGGTGCAGGCCGAAGAACTGCAGGAAGATCAGCGCCCAGAACAGCTCGTGGATGGCGCGGATGAAGGCGCAGGTGGTGCGCACCGCGCGATGGCGAAACACCAGTGCCAGCAGCAGCCCCGCCGCGGCCCCCAGCCCCACACCGACGAAGGCGAAGGCCAGGGTGCGCACGATCGCCTCGCCGAGGTAGTCCACGGCGGAGAAGTCGGGCTGTGCCAGCCCCAGGAACAGGCGGCCCAGCTCCGCCCAGGGGTCATGGGCGCTGATCTGGAAGTCGGCCACGAGCAGGCAGGCGATGGCCAGCGCCACGAAGCCCAGGCTGGTGCGCACGGTTGCCGAGTGCCACATGTCAGTAGAGCACCAGCAGGTCCCGGGCGCTGAGCCTGTGGCTCGCCTCGTCCAGGGCGATCCTGCCCTCGACGATGCCCACGACCCGGTCGGTGTAGCGCAGGGCCAGCTCCACGTCATGCATGGCCAGCACCGCGGTGGGGTAGGCCTCGCCCAGCGCGCTCAGTACCCGCTCGGCAAGTGGGCCGTCGAGGGCCGAGATCGGCTCGTCGGCGAGCAGCAGGTCCCCCCGCTGGTGAATCGCCCGGGCGGCGGCGACCCGCTGGCCCTGACCGCCGGACAGCTCGCCGACCGCGGTCCAGCACTTGTCGGCGATGCCGAAGCGCTCGAGCAGCGGCATGATGGCCTCGATATCGCGGCGGAAGGGGCGCGCCAGGCTGACCAGGTTGTACCAGGTGGGGTGCCTGGCGAGCCCGCCCATGTAGACGTTGTGGAACACGCTCAGCGAGGGCACCAGGCCCAGCTGCTGGGGCATCAGCGCGGCCCCTTGGTGTCGCCAGCGCTGCTGCATGACCCCCAGCAGCGTCGACTTGCCGGCGCCGCTCCTGCCCACCAGGGCCACCCGCTCGCCCCGCACCAGTGTCAGGTCGAGCGGGCCGATCACGCGGGCCCCGCCGTAATCGGCCACCACATCGGTGAGGGCGAGGGCGGTCATCAGTCGAGGATGTCGAGCTGCTGGCCGACCTGGCGGATGATCTCGTAGTCGGTGTTGTCCACCGGGATGAAGCCGGAGCGCGGGAAGCTCTCGAGCAGCTCGGGGTCATCCATGTCGAGCAGCGCCTGCTGGACGCGGTCGGCGAAGCCCTCGCCGAAGCGCTCGTCGACGTCGCCGCGGATCGTCCACTGGTAATCCGGGTAGGTCGGGGTCTGCCAGACCACCTTGACGCTGTCGGCATCGAGATTGCCGGCCTCGAGCTCGTTTTCCCACACGGTGTAGTTGAGGGCGCCGAGCTGGTAGGCCCCGGAGGCGACCAGCGAGGCGGTACGGCTGTGGTTGCCGCTGAAGCCGACACGCGAGAAGACCTCTTCCGGCGCTTCGCCGAAGGCCTCGCGCAGGTAGTGCTCGGGCATCAGGCGTCCGGAGGTGGAGCCCTTGGAGCCGAAGGTGAAGGTCATGTCGCGCATGGCCTCGACCAGCCCCGCGCCCTCTTCCAGGCCGGTGCTCTCGTGGGCGATGAAGTAGGTCCGGAACTCGGCGTCCTCGACGCCCTGGGCCAGGGCTCTGGAGCCGGGCACGCGCTCGCGGGCCTGCACGCCGGAGAGGCCGCCGAACCAGGCCAGCTGCACCTGGTCATTGCGGAAGGCGGTGACCGCCGCGGCGTAGGACTTCACCGGCACGAAGCGCACCTCGACCTCGAGCTCCTCCGCGAGGTAGTCGGCGACCTTCTGGAAGCGCTCCTGCAGGCGTGTCTCGTCCTCGTCGGGGATGGCGGTGAACACGAAGGGGCTGGCAGCGGCAAGCGAGGAGACGAACATCAGCGGCAGCGCCGCCGCCAATGCGCGAGGCAGGCGTCGAAGCATGGGGTGATCCTTGTGTGTGAGGGGAGCGCCATGATAGCAAAAAAACGCCCGGGCTTCCGATATCGGATAGCCCGGGCGTCGTGTCCATCGGCAGGAAAAGCGCTTCGCCTCGAGGGGCGAAGCGCCGCTCTTCAGGCCTCCAGGCGGGTCACCCGGATCGGCATGCCCTGGCGCACGGCGGCGCCACTGATGGGCTCGAGCCAGGTGCCGTCGATACTGCGGGTCGGGTCCTTGAAGCCCAGGTCGTTGATGTTGATGCCGGCGCGCAGCCACTCGAGGTCGGGCTGGGACTCGCCGTCGATCACGTGGGGGGTGGCCCCCAGGTCGCGGTGGCCGTAGCCGTGCTCGATGCCCAGTGCGCCGGGCATCACGCCTTCGCCGACCAGTGCCAGGGCGACCACGCTGCCGCCGGGGCTCTCGATGCGGATGGTATCGCCGTGCTGGATGCCGAAGCGCTCGGCATCCTGGCGGTGCATCATCACCGGGTTGTAGGGCTTGATCATGCGCAGCCGCTCGAGGCCGATGGCGTAGGAGTTCATCAGGTTGGACTTGAACGAGAACGCCAGCAGTGGCCAGTCCTCCTCGGTGAACACCTCGCGCATGGCGCGACCGTCGGCCAGCGGCGGCAGGGCATGGCGCGGCACGCCGCGGTTGGGCTCGCCGGACTGGGTGTTGATGCTGGTGCCCACCTGCTCGTTGTAGACGCACAGGGTGCGTTTCCAGGCGCTGGTGAGGTTCTCGCCCTTGAAATGGTCCTTGAAGTCCTCGAAGCGACCGCCGCGGGCATAGAGGTAGGCCACCGGGCCGCGCTCCTCGGGCTTGAGGGTGCGCGCAAGCCTGGGCAGCAGCGGGGCCAGGCCGGCGTGGGCGATGTCGCTCTCGTCGGCCGCGGGCAGCGGCTCGCCCTGCATGGCCACGTTGGCGGCCGCGCGCAGGAAGAAGTCCTCGGCACGATTGAGCGGGTGCAGGTTGCCGTCGGCGTCGGGGATCGCCTCGTCGCCGAAGCCCGGCAGCCCGAGGCGCTTGGCGGTGGCGATGAAGAAGCTCTCCATGGAGACCGGCTCGCCGTCTTCGGTCTTCTGCTGGCGCGGCTCCACCACCGGCCAGCAGGCGGTGGTCATCTTGCCCAGGTTGCCTTTCCAGGCGCCGGTGAAGCCCCACACCTCATACATCACCGAGTCCGGCACGATGTAGTCGGCGTAGCGGTTGGTCTCGTTGAGGAAGCCGTCGACGGCGACGAAGAGTCCCAGGCGCTTCGGGTCCTTGAGCTTGTCGGCGATCAGCCCCTCGAGGCCCGCCTGGCCGTAGATGGGGTTGGCCATGCAGCCGATCACGGCCTTGATTGGGTAGGGGTAGCCGTCCAGCGCCGAGGGCAGGTGCTCGGTGAGGGTGGGCGGTGCCAGCGAGCGCCAGGGAGCGCGGGCGGGGTAGGGGTTCTCGCCGGCGGCCACCTTGCGCTGGTACTCGGAGGACTTCTCGTAGGGGAAGCGCGAGCGGGAGAGGAAGACCCCCTTGGGGCCGCGCTTGCCCGGGAAGTTGGCCAGGTCGTAGCGGGGGCCGGTGCCGACGCCGTTGAACTGGCCGCCGCCAGCGGCGCTGCCGCCCTTGCGGTTGTGGTTGCCGGCCAGCACGTTGAGCATCTGCATGCCGAAGGCGGCGTAGAAGCCGTTACCGGACATCATCCCGCCATGGGAGTTGGTTACCGCGCGGCGGCCGTGGCTGGCGAAGCGGGTGGCCAGGTCGACGATGGTGGCCTCGGGGATGCCACAGTGCTCGGCATACTCGGCCAGGGTGTATTCGTTGGCGGACTCGCGCAGCAGCACCATGCTGCTCTTGACCCGCACGGTCTCGCCAGGCCCTTCCGAGGAACCGACGAGTTCGACGTCGCGGTCGACGAACAGCTCGGCGGCCATGACATCGGTGCTCTTTGCCAGTTCGCCGTCGGCCACCACCATGGGCACGTCGGCGTCGCTGTCCGCCTCGGCCAGGCCCAGGTCGCTGGTGCGCAGGAAGCGGCCACGGCGCGGGTGCGCATCGTCCGTGATCACCAGGTGGCTGGCATTGGTGTGGGTCGCCTCGCCGGCGGCCTCGGCGGCGGGCTGGCCGGGAAGCTCCAGGAACGCCTTGGCGTAGCCCTCGTGGTCGAGCAGCCACTGGATCATGGCCATGGCCAGGGCGCTGTCGGTGCCTGGACGGATCGGCACCCAGCGGTTGTGGTCGGCGGCGTGGGAAGCCGAAGCGTTGAGGCCCGGGTCCACCACCACATACTCCAGGGTGCCCTCGGCGCGCGCCTGGGCGATCAGGCGGCCCTGGCGCTTGAAGGGGTTGCCGGCCTGGCTGGGGGCGGTGCCCACGTAGAGGATGAAGCGGGCGTTCTGGATGTCCGGCTTGGTGTGGGCATTCTTGGCCAGGTCGTCCATTACCGCCCCCGAGCCCATGCGATAGGCCAGGCCGCAGTAGGAGCCGTGGTGGCCGTAGTTGCGGGTGCCGAAGGCATTGAAGGCGAAGCGCTTGAGCAGCGCGGAGCGGCCGTAGTCGGTGGCCTCCATCACCATCAGCTGGTTGGCCTTCGGGCCGTACTCGGGGTTCTCCGGGTCGATGGGGGTATCGACGTCGTGGATGGCGCGCAGGCCATCCACATGGCCCTCGCCGAACAGGTCGCCGCCCTCGCAGATCTCCTCGATGACCTGCTCGAAGGACACCTTCTCCCACTCACGGCTGCCGCGCCCGCCGACCCGCTTGAGGCAGTGGGTGACGCGGAAGGGACTGTCGATCTGCGCCATCATGGCGTTGCCGCGGGCGCAGGCGGTGGAGCGGTTCTGCTGGCCCTGGTCGCCATAGGCGCTCAGCCCGCGCAGGGCCTCGACCACCGGGGTGCGCATGGGCAGGTGCTCGTCGGCGGAGAGCGGGTTGTAGGGGTTGCCGGAGACGCGCAGCACCTGGTCGGTGGCGTTGTCGACGCGCACCCGCACGCCGCACTTGGTGGTGCAGCCGTAGCAGACGGTGAAGGCCACGCGCTGGTCGGGGTTGAGGGTCAGCTCGCCGCTCTCGGGGTCGACGGTGTACTCCGGTGCAAGGGAGTTGCCGTGGATGCGGTGCTCGGGCTTCTCGCCGGCGCTGCCGGTGACGCCCTTGGCCATCTTGACCAGCGGGTCGGAGTAGCCGGCGGCGAAGGTGGCGGCACCGCCGGCGGCGGCGGCGCCCTTGAGGAAGCGGCGACGTGAGGTGTCGGGTGACTTAGCCATGACGGAGGGCTCCTTCGACGTCAGGATGTTCGGGGGCGGCGGGGGAGGCGTCGGCGGCGCTGCCGCCCTGGGCGGCCTGGCGCCACGGCACGAAGAGGTCGATCAGCAGGATGGCGGCGAGCCACAGGCCGAAGGTTCCGACGATGCCGAGGATGCCGGACGAGCCGGCGGGGATGCCGTAGTGGTGGAAGCCGGCGCTGTGGCGGGCCACGGTCTGCACGTCCATCAGCACCACCCAGCGGAACATCCAGCCGACGTGCAGGGCCACCAGGCCGAGCACCCAGGCCCAGGCGTAGAGTGCCGGGCGGCGTGAGGCGGGGCGAGTGAGCAGGTAGAGCACGGCGCCGAACAGGACCAGGCCGGTGAGGCCACCCCACAGGGCGGTGCTGCGCCACTCGACGCTGTCGCGCACGGATTCCATTGCCGCGGCCACGGAGCCGACGTTGGCGTTGATGCCGTCGAGGAACCAGCTGCCGGCGACGAGTCCGGCCACCAGGCAGGCTCCCAGCATCACCTTGAGCATCTGCCGACTGACCGTGGAGCTGCGCTCACCGGCCACGCGGTTGAGCACCAGGATCAGGCCGGTAGCGGCGATGAAGCCGGTGGCCACGAACATCGGCGGCAACCACACGGTGTGCCACAGCGGGCGGGCCTTGACGATGGCCACCTCGGCGCCGGTATAGAGCATGATGCCGGTGGAGAGGGCCAGGGTCCCCAGACCCACCAGCACCACCAGGGCGCGCGGCGTGGGGGCGTCGCCCAGCGACAGCCAGCGGGCGACGAAGCCGGCAATGCCGGGGGCCTGGCGATGGGCTTGCAGCGCCGGGCGCCAGGCGAGCCAGGCCAGCACGATCACCCCGACCACGTAGAGGGGCAGCACCAGGCTGCCGACGGACATCCAGGAGTGGCTGTTGGCGTAGGCATAGAAGTGCCAGAAGCGCAGCGGCTGGTGCAGGTCGGCGAGCAGCGCCACCGGTGCCACCAGGGTGGTGGTCAGGCAGGCGAGCAGCGCCAGGCGTGCGGTGGGCAGCCAGGCTTTCCTGCCGAACACCAGCGCCGGAGCGGCCAGCCACAGGGTGGCGTAGGAGAGCGCGATCATGAAGAAGTACTGCACCGCCCAGGGGTACCAGGCGATGTCGTAGCGCGGGGCGAGCAGCTCAATGGCGGAATTCATAGCCCATCTCCTGGCCGTGGGGATCGAGGACTTCCAGGGCGACCGGCTCGGCATCGGGGCGAGTCACGAAGCGCTCGTCCATGCCGAGGTAGAAGACCTGGGGCAGGGTGTTCTTCTCCGGCTGCAGCACCATCAGCTCGTCGCGGTGCTCGGCGATCATGCGGCTGATCTGGCTCTCCGGATCACGCATGTCGCCGATGATCCGCGCACCGCCCACGCAGCTCTCCACGCAGGCCGGCAGCAGGCCGGCCTCCAGGCGGTGGGCGCAGAAGGTGCACTTGTCGGCGGTCTGGGTGCGCTCGTTGATGAAGCGGGCGTCGTAGGGGCAGGCGTTGACGCAGTAGGCGCAGCCCACGCAGCGGTCGCTGTCGACCACCACGATGCCGTCCTGGCGCTGGAAGGTGGCCTCCACCGGGCACACCGGCACGCAGGGCGGGTTCTCGCAGTGGTTGCACAGGCGCGGCAGCATGAAGGTGGCGACCTCGCCGGTCTCCTGATGCTCCACCTCGTACTGGGAGACGGTGGTGCGGAAGCTGCCCAGTGGGGCGGCGTTCTCGATATGGCACGACACGGTGCAGGCCTGGCAGCCGATGCACTGGCGCAGGTCGATGAGCATGCCGTAGCGCTTGCTGGGATCGCCTTCTCGACGGGGTGGCTGCTGGTTGATGCCGGCGCTGGCAACGCTGGAGAGCGGTATCAGGGCGGCACCCGCACTGAGGCGGGCCAGCTGGCCGAGAAGGGTGCGGCGAATGGGGTCCATGGCGCCTCCGGTGGCCTGGGTGGGGCGGAATCGTCCGCGCATTCAAGAGGTAAATCTGATACCGGAAGGCTACCTGCGACCAAGGTATATGGCCTTGATGTCGGTCAAGAGATTGTTAGAAAGCGCTTAATGCTCACGTAATGCTTTGCAAGCCAATGAATATCCGGGATTTTTCCGGCGAGTCGGCAGGACAAAAAACGCCCTGCCGGAGGGGCAGGGCGTTCGCTGTTCGGAGGGCGTTGCGTGATGCCGTGGCCGGGAGGCCTAGTGGGTGGCCCCCTGCTGCTCGATGGTGCGATGCACGAGGCGTAGCTCATCGATGGAGAGGTGCTCCAGCTTCCCCGCGAGGAGGTCGCTGA
This sequence comes from Halomonas sp. G15, assembly GCF_021282295.1. NCBI lineage: Bacteria > Pseudomonadati > Pseudomonadota > Gammaproteobacteria > Oceanospirillales > Halomonadaceae > Halomonas > Halomonas sp. G15. Next base: position 129,183 of record NZ_JAJSPA010000004.1, read on the forward strand.
TCTTCTGCATCGGCAGCCCGGCGCGGCGAGCGATCTCGCGGCTGCCGAGGTCTGACACGGCGATCAGCCGGGTCACGATGCGCATGAGGCGTGTACGTTGTTCCAGGTCCCTGACGTCGAGGTCAGGGCTGCTTCGCGGGGGGTCAAGAAGTTCCGCGGATCGGGACTGTCGTGCCGTGCTCATGATGCTCCATTGGGCGGTTGCGACAGGCACACTATGGCGGCTAGACGACGTTTTTGCCAGTGTCGATTGCATGCTGCTTTCGTGGCAGGTGTCGGTTCCCGCCTGCGGGGAGTGCCGTGCAATATTCTTGTCGACTAAATGAGAATAGAAGGCATCGCTGTTTTACCTGAAGTCCCGAAATCTCGGGGGTTCGGGTGAGCGTCGACGAATGTCTACCATCAAGAATATCAAACATCCTTGCTGTCAGTCCCCGGGTTGCCTATTTTGTCGACGTTACGTGAAAACAAAGTTATTAGGATAAAAAGACAACTATCGAGGATCTCATGACTCAAGATGCCACGACCTCACAGGGTCAGCTGTCGCGTGTGCTGGCCCGCAAGGATGTCCTCGCCCTGGCCTTCGGTGCCATGATCGGCTGGGGCTGGATCGTGCTGACCGGCAGCTGGATCCAGTCTGCCGGCAGCCTCGGGGCGATCACCGCCTTCCTGATCGGTGGACTGATCATCGTGCTGGTGGGCCTCACCTACGCCGAGCTGGCCTCGGCGATGCCCCAGGTGGGCGGCGAGCACGTCTACAGCTATCGCGCCATGGGGCACTTTGCCTCCTTCCTGTGCACCTGGGCGATCACCCTGGGCTATGTCAGCGTGGTGGCCTTCGAGGCCGTGGCGCTGCCCACGGTGGTGGAGCACCTCTTCCCGAACTACGCGATAGGGCACCTCTGGACCATTACCGGCTGGGAGGTGAAGGCGACCTGGGTGGCGGTCGGCGTGGCCGGCTCGCTGGTCATGATGTGGATCAACTACATCGGCGTGCGCACCGCCGCCCTGGTGCAGAAGGTGGTGACCCTGCTGATCCTGGCGGTGGGCATCCTGTTCATCACCGGGGCCCTCTTCCAGGGCAGCACCGCGACCATGCAGCCGCTGTTCAGCGTCGAGGAGGGCGTGATGGGTGGCATCATGATGGTGATCATCATGGTGCCCTTCATGTTCGTCGGCTTCGATGTGATCCCCCAGGCCGCCGAGGAGATCAACCTGCCGTTCCGCGAGATCGGCCGGGTGCTGATGATCTCGGTGATCCTGGCGGTGTTCTGGTACGCCTTCATTATCCTGGGTACCTCGCTGATGCTCGACCCCGAGGCGCTGGGTGCGAGCTCGCTCGCCGTGCCGGATGCCATGCAGGCGGCCTTCCAGGCGCCCTGGGCCGGCAACCTGATGATCCTGGCGGGAATCGCCGGCATCATCACCAGCTGGAACGCCTTCTATATCGGCGGCTCCCGGGCCATCTACGCCCTGGCGCACTCGGGCATGCTGCCCGCCTGGCTGGGCAAGCTGCACCCGACCTACCGCACGCCCACCAACGCCATCCTGGTGATGGGCACCCTCTCCGCCATCGCGCCCTTCTTCGGTCGCCCGGCGCTGGTGTGGCTGGTGGTGGCCGGCGGGCTCGGGATCGTCATCGCCTACCTGTTCGTCTCGCTCTCTTTCGTGGTGCTGCGTCGCCGTGAACCGGAGATGGCGCGCCCCTTCAAGGTGCGTCAGGGCAAGCTGGTGGGTGCCCTGGCGGTGCTGCTCTCCCTGGGACTGACCGCCATGTACCTGCCGGGAAGCCCCTCGGCGCTCTCCGCCATCGAGTGGGCAATCTTTGCCGGCTGGATGATGATCGGCCTGGCACTCTATGCCTGGTCCCGCGCCCGCTACGGCACCGCCTACAGCGACAGCATGATGCAACGTGAGCTGGCCGGGGCGGACCCCTACCAGGGCCGCTGAGCCTCGCTGGTACCCCGTCGTACCACCCCGAACCCCGGCCCTTGCGCCGGGGTTCGGCGTTTTCTGGCGCGCCGCGCCGTGACTCTTTGTCAATTATTCCTTTCAATGTTGATAAAATAAAAAAATGTAGACATTTTTAAGGAGCAAGCCCACAAGCCCCGGAGACCCTGACATGACCGTGCTGACCCATCTCCCCGATACCGCCATGCCGTTGCCCGCCGATATCCGCGGCTTCACGCTGGCGCCTTCTGTCCAGTCGTCGCGCCTGCTGCAGTTGACGATCTCGCGTGACGTGGTCGAGGCCTTCCTGGCCGCCGTCGCCGAGTGGCCGGTGCAGGCGCTGGAGTACAAGTCGATGCTGCGCTTCCGTGTGGCGAAGATCCTTGACGATCTGTGCGACAACACCCTGCAGCCGGTATTGGTGAACACTCTGGTGGATCGTGCCACCGGTGGCTTCCAGGTGGTGCCGGAGGGGCTGGATCGCGTCGAGCAGGCCGACGACATGGTCAAGCTGGCCACCGCGGTGGCGCACCTGATGGGGCGTTCCAACTACGATGCCATGAGCGGCCAGTTCTATGCGCGCTTCGTGGTGAAGAACGTCGACGACTCCGACAGCTACCTGCGCCAGCCGCACCGGGTGATGGAGCTGCACAACGACGGCACCTTCGTCGAGCAGGACACCGACTACGTGCTGATGATGAAGATCGACGAGCAGCACATGGAGGGCGGCAACTCGCTGCTGCTGCATCTGGACGACTGGGAAGACCTCGAGCGTTTCTATGCACACCCGCTGGCTCACCGCCCGATGCGCTGGACCGCACCGCCCAGCAAGAACGTGGCCCGGGACGTCTTCCACCCGGTGTTCGATGTCGACCGCGAAGGCCGCCCGGTCATGTCCTATATCGACCAGTTCGTGCAGCCGAAGGACTTCGAGGAGGGCAACTGGCTGACCGACCTCTCCGAGTCGCTGGAGGGCAGCCCGGCGATCCTGTCGGTGCCCAACCCGGTCGGGAGCTTCCTGCTGATCAACAACCACTTCTGGCTGCACGGCCGGGATCGCTTCACACCACACCCGGAACTGCGTCGCGAGCTGATGCGTCAGCGCGGCTACTTCACCCATGCCAGGACCTTGCGCAACCCCCGCCAGTCTTGAGAAGAGCGAGCTTTGGCGCCGCGACCCGACCGACGGGTTAGACTGACGAGGCCACGCCGTGAACACGACGTGGCCGTGTGATTGGAGGAGCGAGGACGGCATGCACGATTTCATTATCATCGGTGGCGGCATCCTGGGGATGTCCACCGCCATGCAGCTCAAGCAGGCCTACCCCGACAGCAGGATGCTGCTGCTGGAGAAGGAGTCCGGCCCGGCCCGCCACCAGACCGGCCACAACAGCGGGGTGATCCACGCCGGGGTCTACTACACCCCGGGTAGCCTCAAGGCGCGCTTCTGTCTGGAGGGCAACCGCGCCACCAAGGCGTTCTGCGACGAGCAGGGCATCGCCTACGACACCTGCGGCAAGCTGCTGGTGGCGACCAGCGAACTCGAGATGCAGCGCATGGAGGCGCTGTGGGAGCGGACCGCCGCCAACGGCCTGGAACGCGAGTGGCTCTCCGCCGAGGCGCTGGCCGAGCGCGAACCCAATATCACCGGGCTCGGCGGGATCTTCGTGCCCTCCAGCGGCATCGTCGACTATGCCGCGGTGACCCGGGCCATGGCCGCCGAGTTCGAGCGGCTGGGTGGCGAGATCCGCTACGACGCCGAGGTCAGCGCCCTCAAGGAGCGCCGCCAGGAGGTGGTGGTGACCAGCGGCGCCGGTGAGTTCACCGGGCGCTACCTGGTGACCTGCTCGGGGCTGATGGCCGACCGCGTGGTGCGCATGCTCGGCCACGACCCGGGGTTCACCATCTGTCCCTTCCGCGGCGAGTACTATCGGCTGCCGGACCGCCTCAGCCGTATCGTCAACCACCTGATCTACCCGATCCCCGATCCCTCCATGCCGTTCCTGGGCGTGCATCTGACGCGGATGATCGACGGCAGTGTCACCGTGGGTCCCAATGCGGTGCTGGCCTTCAAGCGTGAGGGGTATCGGCGGCGCGACGTATCCCCACGGGACCTGGCACAGATGCTGACCGATCCCGGGATCCTCAGGGTGCTGGGCCGCAACCTGCGCCCGGGGCTTCAGGAGATGAAGAACTCCCTGCACAGGCGCGGCTATCTCGAGCTGGTGCGCAAGTACTGCCCCGGCCTGACCCTCGATGACCTCGAGCCGTGGCCGGCCGGCGTGCGCGCCCAGGCGGTGTCGCGGGATGGCAGGCTGGTGGACGACTTCCTGTTCGTGAACACCCGGCGGACCCTCAACGTGGGCAACGCCCCGTCGCCTGCGGCCACCTCGGCACTGCCCATCGGGGCGCATATCGTCGAGCAGGTGAAGGCCATGGTGGAGGGCTGAAACCGCGCCGCGACCATGGTGGCATTGCCGAAATTCCCGGAAAACGTAGAAATCAGGGGGTTGGGCTCTCACGCTGCTCGCGTGCTAGCTTGAGTCTGGACGTCGACCCGGCGTCGACAATGACAATACGACAACCTGGTTCCAGGACCGGAGGAATGCCATGAAAGCCATGAAGTATGCCGTAGCCGCCTCGCTGATCGCGACGGCCCCGCTGGCGTCCGCCCAGCAGCTCTCCATCGCCACTGGCGGTACCGGCGGCACTTACTACCCGCTGGGCGGTGGCCTGGCCGAGATGATCGGCAAGCACCTCGAGGGCTATGAGGCCGTGGCCGAGGTCACCGGGGCCTCGGTGGAAAACATGGGCCTGGTGTGGCGCGGCGACTCCGACCTCGCCCTGGCCCTGGCCGACACCGTCTACCAGGCCTACAGCGGCACCGGTGACTTCGAGGGCCGCCAGCTCGAGAACATCCGCGCACTGGCCTCGGTCTATCCCAATGCCGTGCAGATCGTCACCCTGGCCGACTCCGGCATCGAGAGCCTCTCCGACCTCGCGGGCAAGACCGTCTCCGTAGGCGCGCCGGGCAGTGGTACCGAACTCAACGCCCGGGCACTGCTCGAGGCCAACGGCATCACCTATGATGACTTCGACCCGCGGCGCCTGAACTTCAACGAGACCGCCGATGCCATCCGAGACGGTGACATCGCCGCCGGCTTCTGGAGCGTGGGGCCGCCCACCAGCTCGATCATGAACCTGGCCACCACCCGCGACATCCGCCTCATCGGCCTCAGTGACGAGGAGGTGGCTAACGCCCGCGAGGAGGTCTCGGTGTTCGCCCCCTACGAGCTGCGCGCCGGCCTCTATGAGGGCATGGAAGAGGGCGTGCAGAGCATCGGCATCCCCAACGTGCTGGCGGTGAGCAGCGAGATGGACGAGGAGCTCGCCTACCAGATCACCAAGATGCTTTTCGAGCGCACCGACGAGCTGATCGAGGTGCACCCGGCGGCCAACGACACCACCGTGGAGTTCAGCGTCAACTCCACGCCGATCGCCTTCCACCCCGGCGCACTGCGCTACTACGAGGAGATCGGCGCCGAGGTCCAGGACCACCAGCGTCCTGAATGATGCGTGACTTGCGCCTGACAGCAGGGCGGGCCCGACTGCCCGCCCTGCTGCTGTGTGCGGGCCTCGTCCTGGCCGGTCCCGTGGCCGGCCAGGACGAGGCCCGCCTCGAGGTGATCGACAAGCGAGGCGAGACTCTGGTGACTCTGCCCATGCCCGAGGGCGAGGGCTGGTGCCTGGAGTGGAACCACTCGGTGGAGGGCTTCGCGGTCCTCGACTGCTATCGGCATCGCCGCGGACGCATGGTGCTCGAACGCAGCCACCTGCCCGACTTCGCCGCGGGGCTCGACCATGTCCCCGGCCGCGGCCGCCAGGTCTCGGACGGCGAGGGTGGCTACTGGATCGAGGACCTCGATGAGCCGGTGCCGGGCAACGCCTATCGCCTGCGGGTGGGCGGCCCTGCCGTCGACCACCGCCTGGTGGTGGACGACGAGCGCATCAGCCTGAGCCGACTGGCGGCAGACCAGCCGGTCACCGTGCGCCTGGTTTCACCTGAATAAGCCTTCTCCTGAATGAACCTTCACCTGGACTGACTAATGAGTGAATCGGGCAATTCCCCCATCGTCCCCGGCAGCCAGGCGAATCATGCCCGGCCGGTGCTGTGGCTGATCACCCTGGTAGCGGTGGGCCTGTCGCTGTTCCAGCTCTACTCCGCCGGCATCGAGCCGCTGGGGCTGTTCTACCAGCGCAGCATCCACCTGATGCTGATCATGATGCTGGCCTTCCTGATGTTTCCGGTGTTCGGCCCGCGGCGGCCTCGCGGGATCATCGGCTGGCTGCTCGACGCCACCTTCTTCGCCGGGGCCCTGGTGACCGGCGGCTATCTGGTGCTCTACCTCGACGAGATCATCAACCGCGCCGGCTTCTGGAGCCAGACTGACATCGTGGTCGGCTGTATCGCCACCGTTACCGTGCTGGAGGCGGCTCGCCGCGCGGTGGGCCTGGGCATGACGGTGATCGGGGTGATCGCGCTCCTCTACGCCTTCGCCGGTCCGCGCGGGGACCTCCCCTGGCTGGGGCAGTGGTTGCCCGGCATCCTGGAGCATCGCGGCTACAGCCTGGACCGTCTGGTGGGCCAGCTCTACCTGGGGCAGGAGGGCATCTTCGGTCTGCCCATGGGGGTGGCGGCCACCTATATCTTCATCTTCGTGCTGTTCGGCGCCTTCCTCGAGATCACCGGCGCCGGCAGGTTCTTCATCGACCTTGCCTATGCCGCCACCGGTCGCCAGCGTGGCGGGCCGGCCAAGGCCGCGGTGATCGCCTCGGCCGGCATGGGCTCGATCTCCGGCAGTGCCATCGCCAACGTGGTGACCACCGGCGCCTTCACCATTCCGCTGATGAAGCGCCTGGGCTACAAGCCCCACCAGGCCGGCGGCATCGAGGCGGCGGCCTCCACCGGCGGGCAGATCATGCCGCCGCTGATGGGGGCCGGCGCCTTCCTGATCGCCGAGTACACCCGGATGCCCTACCTGGAGGTGGTCAAGGTCAGCATCCTGCCGGCGATCATGTACTTCGGTACCGTCTACCTGTTCGTGCATATCATCGCCCTCAAGCAGGGCATGCAGGGGATGGCGAGGAGCGAGCTGCCCCAGATGCGCGACGTGATGGGCTACGGCTGGCACTTCCTGCTGCCGCTGGCGGTGCTGGTGTGGCTGCTGGTGATGAACATGTCGCCGATGCGGGTGGGCTATTTCGCCATCCTCACCATGCTCGCCGTGGCGGTACTGCGCTTCCTGGTGTGGTTCTTCCTCGTGGCGCCGAAACAGGGTGAGCCGGTGACCGGGGAGCGGCTCCTTGCCGCCACCCGCAGTGGACTGGTGAAGCTGCTCGGCGGTCTGGAGCTGGGTGCGCGCAATGCCGTGGCGGTCTCCATGGCCTGCGCGGTGGCCGGCATCATCGTCGGTGTGGTGGGGCTGACCGGCCTGGGGCTGAAGTTCTCCTCCATGATGCTCGCCTTCTCGGGGGGCAACCTGCTGCTGGCGCTGATCATGGTGCTGCTGGCCAGCCTGGTGCTGGGCATGGGCCTGCCGGTGACCGCCAGCTATATCGTGCTGATCGTGCTGGTGGGGCCGGCGCTCACCGCCGAGTTCGGCGTACCGCTGCTGATCGCCCACCTGGTGGTGTTCTGGTACTCCCAGGACTCCAACGTCACGCCACCCATCGCCCTGGCCGGTTTCGCCGGGGCGGCCATCGCCGGCGCCAAGCCGATGGAGACGGGCTTCCAGGCCTGGAAGTTCGCCAAGGGGCTCTACCTGATCCCGCTGTTCATGGTCTACAACCCGGAGATCATCATGGGCGGGCCCTGGCCACTGCTGATCTGGACGGCATTGACCGGCTTCCTGGCCCTGGCGGCCTTCGCGGCGGCGCTGGAGGGGTATCTGTTCGCCCGCATGGGCTGGGCGCTGCGGGTGCTGCTGCTGCCGGCTATCGTGGCGGTGTTCTACCCCAGCCTGATGGTGGAAGCCGTCGGCGCAGCGGTGATGCTGGCGGTGATCGTTGCCAACTGGCTTTCGAGCAGGCGGGGCGCGACGGCCTGACACATGAAGGCCCGCCCGGAGAACCGGGCGGGCCTTCGTGGCGTGGTCGCGGGGCGAGGCTTACTGGCTGGAAGTCTCGGCCTCGACTTCGGCTTCTGCGGAGACTTCCGCGGCCTCATCGCTGCCTGAGGCCATCTCCTTGGCGCTATCGACCAGCTCGCCGGCCTTCTCCTGGGCCGCCTCCACGGCGTCGGCGGTGACTTCGCGGGCGGAGTCCACGGCATCGGCGGTGGCGTCCCGGGCGGCATCCAGTGCGCTGGCGGTCTCTTCGGCGGCCTCGTCACCCGTGGCTTCAGCTGCCTCGGCTGCCTCGCTGGCCTCCTGGGCGGCTTCGTCGCCTGCCGCGTCCAGAGTCTCGCCCGCCTCATCGACCGCCTGCTCTGTCTCAGCGGCAGCTTCGTCACCCGCAGCTTCGGCGCTCTCGGCCGCTTCGCTGGCTTCCTGGGCGGCTTCATCGCCTGCCGCGTCCAGAGCCTCGCCCGCCTCATCGACCGCCTGCTCGGTCTCGGCGGCCGCTTCGTCCAGGGCCTGTCCGGACTCTTCGGCGGCCTCATCCAGGGCCTCTTCGGTCTCGGCGGCGGCCTCGTCCAGGGCGTCTTCGGTCTCGGCAGCGGCCTCGTCCATTGCCTCGCCGGCCTCGTCGGCGGTCTGCTCGACCTCCTGCTCGGTGGTCTCTTCCTGCTGGGTGGCCTCTTCGCTGTCAGAGTCGCAGCCGACGAGCAGCAGTGAGCCGGCGAGTACCGCGGTAAAGATCAGGGAACGCTTCATTGTCTGTCTCCTTGGTGGCTTCCAGATGGGCTTATCCTTGCTGCCCATTCACCACGACCTTAGCAGGCAATGGCGCATCTAGCATGCAAACGGCTGTCTTCCGGCGGCGACAGTCTGGCCTGTGGGTGTGGCTGTCCGCCTGGTCAAGATGACGCTTGAGGACTGCGGCGCTAGAATGTCCGGCTTTCCTTCATGCACTCTTTCCCGCTTTCCGCATCAGAGGCAGTCGCCGAGGAGCAGGCCATGCAGTCCGATACACAGGCGCCGAAGGTCGGCGTGATCATGGGATCCAAATCCGACTGGCCGGTGATGGAGCATGCCGTGGCGATGCTCGAGCGCCTGGGTGTGCCCTGCGAGACCCGGGTGGTCTCTGCCCATCGCACTCCGGACCTGCTGTTCGACTACGCCAAGGAAGCGGCCGAGCGCGGCCTTCAGGTGATCGTCGCCGGCGCCGGCGGGGCCGCCCATCTGCCCGGCATGGTGGCTTCCCAGACCGCGCTGCCGGTGCTCGGCGTGCCGGTGGAATCCAAGGCGCTCAAGGGCCTGGATTCGCTGCTCTCCATCGTGCAGATGCCCGGCGGCATCGCGGTAGGGACGCTGGCCATCGGCAAGGCCGGGGCCACCAACGCCGGCCTGCTTGCCGCCCAGATCGTCGGCCTGCAGGACGCGACCGTGAGAGCCGCGGTGGAGGCCTTCCGCGCCGAGCAGACGCAGACGGTACTCGACACCCCTGACCCCCGGCCCTGATAGCCCCAGCCCTGATAGCCCCAGCCCTGATAGCCCCAGCCCTGATAGAGAGACGAGTGAGGAGAAGGTTATGGAAAAAGTCATGAATATCGGCGTCCTGGGGGCCGGCCAGCTCGGCCGCATGCTGGCCCTGGCCGGCTACCCGCTGGCCAACCGCTTCACCTTCCTCGATACCACCGGCCACCCCAGCGCCGGCATCGGCGAGGTGATGATCGACACCGATCGCAAGCACCTCGAGGCCTTCCTCGAGAAGGTCGACCTGGTCACCTACGAGTTCGAGCACCTGCCGGTATCGCTGGTCCAGGCCATCGAGGAGGTCAGGCCGGTCTATCCGTCGAGTGAGGCGATCCGCGTTTGCCAGAACCGCGCCGAGGAGAAGGCGCTCTTCGACCGCCTGGGCATCCCCACCCCGGCCTATCGCCTGGTGGAGCATGCCGACGAACTGGAGGCCGCAGCCCGAGAGCTGGGCTGTCCGGTGGTGGCCAAGTCGGTCACCGAGGGCTATGACGGCAAGGGTCAGGCGGTGCTCAGGGACCCCGCCGAGGCGGCCGAGGCCTGGCGCTCGATCAACCATCCGCAGCTGATCGTCGAAGCCTTCGTCGACTTCGTGCGTGAGGTGTCGATCATCGCCGTGCGTGGCCGCGACGGCGAGGTGGCCTTCTACCCCATGGCCGAGAACCAGCACGTGGACGGCATCCTGCGCTACTCCATCGCCCCCTTGCCGGACCTGGCCGACAGCATCCAGCAGACCGCCGACGGCTATATCCGCGCGCTGCTCGACGAACTCGACTACGTGGGGGTGCTGACCCTGGAGCTCTTCCAGTGTGCCGACGGCAGCCTGCTGGCCAACGAGATGGCGCCCCGGGTGCACAACTCCGGCCACTGGTCCATCGACGGTGCGGTGACCAGCCAGTTCGAGAACCACCTGCGTGCCATCCAGGGGCTGCCGCTCGGTGACACCTCGGCGCGCATGCCGACCTGCATGGTCAACGTGATCGGTCACGAGGGCGAGGCGGCCGAGGTCCTTGCCCTGCCGGACGCCCACCTGCACCGCTACGACAAGAGCGAGCGCGCCGGGCGCAAGCTGGCCCACATCAACCTGCTGGCGCCCACCCACGCCGAGTTGCTGGAGCGAGTACGGGCCTGCGCGGCGCTACTGCCGGACGCCCCGGCACCGCGCTTCAGCTTCGAGTAGGGCGGAGTGCAGGGAGGCACCACCACGCCCGCCGTATGGCGGGCGAGCCGTCCGGGCTTCCTGGTGTTGGCGCCGCTCTGCGTGGTGCTGGGCCTGCTGCTGGCGGTGCGCCAGGGGGTGGCACCGGCAGCGCTTCAGGTGGCCCTGGTACTGCTCGGCGGCCTGCTGGCCCACGCCGCGGTCAATCTGCTCAACGAGTACGACGACTTCCGCTCGGGACTGGATCACCTGACCCTGCGTACGCCCTTCTCCGGCGGCAGCGGGGCGCTGCCCGCCGCCCCCTGGGCGGCGCCGGCGGTGCTGGCCGCGGGGCTCGCG